>CAMDIP010000042.1 GCA_945899335.1 Bordetella parapertussis | reverse complement strand
TTGGTTGATACAGGGTTTGAGGTTGAGCAATCAATCACAATGAGTCCCTTTTTGCCACTCGCAAAAATGCCGTGGGGTCCGTTCATCAAAGACTCGACCTGAGGGGAACCTGTCACACAAAGGTGAACAATGTCGCACTGCTGTGCCAGCTCTTTGGCAGAACTAACTTCTGTGGCACCCAATGCTTTCAGTCGCTCTACAGGTTCGCGGTTTTTATTGCCCATGATGACCAAGGTGTAGCCCTTGGTCACCAAGTTTTTGGCCATGCCTGCGCCCATGAAACCCACACCGATAAACCCAATCACTGGTTTAGACATATTGACTCCTTTTTTAAGACGAAAAAAAAGAGCGGGGTTAGCCGCTCTTTAGAAGATTTATCTTTCAGAACCACCCAACCGCATAAGCTGTTGGGCAGGTCAGAGGAAGATTTAAGCTTCTTGGATCGCTTTGCCAGTGATAGGCAGGTTGCGAACACGCTTACCGGTCAACTTGGCAACAGCGTTGGCCAAAGCTGGAACGATGGTAGCGGTGACAGGTTCACCAATACCGCCAGGCTTCTCGGCGCTCTTGACCAAAATAATATCGACCGAAGGTGATTCGTTGGTACGAACCATAGGGTAGGTATTGAAGTTGGTTTGTTGAATGACGCCGCCTTCGATGGTGATGGCTTGCTTCAGAGCAGTGCCCATGCCCATGATGACCATGGACTGGATTTGTTGCTCAACGATTTCGGGGTTCACGATGATGCCCATGTCGGCTGCGACAGTGGTTTTGTGAACTTTGACTTCGCCGTCAGCACCTTGGCTGATTTCAGCAACAACTGCAACATAGGTGTCGTAGCCTTCCATGATGGCAACACCGAAAGCGCGACCTTTTGGAGCACCTTTGCTGTAACCAGCCTTGGCAGTTGCTAACTTGAGCACGTTTTGGAAACGGGGCTTGCCTTCCAACATGGACATGCGGTATTCGACGGGGTCTTTGCCAGCAGCCAGAGCCATCTCGTCAACGAAGCTTTCGTTGGCGAAACAGTTCATGTTGTGGCTCACACCGCGCCAGTAACCGACACGCAAACCTGCGTCATGGATGACGAGGTCGTGCTGTGTGTTGGCGATGTTGTAAGGAGCAACAGCTGCCTCGACCATGAAAGGATCCATGGTGTCTTTTGGCAAGCCGAAAGCACGTTGTGTGATGGACTGTGAAGTGACCTTGAAGTGCAAACCGACAGGCATGCCGTTGGCGTCCAAACCAGCGTGAATCTGGTTGTAGCCAACAGGACGGTAGAAGTCATGGGTCATGTCGTCTTCACGTGACCAGATCAACTTCACGGGCAATTTGACCGCTTTGGAGATTTGGGCAGCTTGAACAACGAAGTCCAATTCGATACGACGACCGAAGCCACCACCCAAGAAAGTGGTTTCAACAGAAACGTCTTCTGGCTTCATGCCCAAAGCTGCTGCAGCAGCGCCTTGAGCGCCTTGCTGGAACTGGCTTCCGCCAATCAAACGAGCTTTACCGCCGGTGACATGAGCCGTGAAGTTCATGGGTTCCAGGGGTGAGTGTGATTGCAAAGGTGTGATGTAGGTAGCGCTAAGTTTCTTAGCGGCACCAGCGATAGCACCTGAAGCATCGCCTTTGGCAGGCTGGATGGGCAGAACCTTGCCAGAAGCAGCAGCTTCTTTGTGGCCAGCCAACATGGAAGCGGTGGACAGAGAAGCGCCAGCACCGTTGTCCCATGTGATTTTCAAAGCTTTGCGAGCTTTGACAGCTTGCCAGTAAGTGGCGGCCACAACAGCAACGCCGTCAGGGATTTCAACCACATCAACCACGCCAGGCATGGCTTTGGCAGCTGCGCTGTCAACGCTGGTAGCTTTTCCGCCGATGACGGGACATTGCTCCAAGCTGGCGTAAACCATGCCGGGCAATTTCACGTCGATACCGAACTCGGCGGTGCCGTTGACTTTGGCAGGCACGTCGGTACGGGGAATGCGCTTGCCAACCACGCGGAAGTCTTTGGCAGCCTTGATGGTGGGCTTTTCAGGCACGGGCTGCTTGGAAGCAGCTTCAGCCATTTGGCCGTAAGTGGCTTTTCTGCCGCCTGGGCCCATCAACATGCCGTTGTCAGCTTTAACTGCGCTGGCGGGAACGCCCCACTCTGCAGCAGCTGCGCCAATCAACATTTCGCGGACTTGAGCGCCAGCGATACGCAGTTTTTCGTAGCCTTCACGAACGGATGTGGAGCCACCAGTGATCATGGCGCCCAACAAAGCGTTGACATAGACAGCGTTAGGTGCGCCAGCAGCCACTTTGATTTTGGTGACGTCGATGTTCAACTCTTCAGCGATCAACATAGGCATAGAGGTGTAAACACCTTGGCCCATTTCTGAACGTGCAGAGATAAGAGTGATGCTGTTGTCGTCGGCAATATGCACCCATGCATTGGGGGTGTGCAATGTGCCAGCGGCCATGGTTTCAGCGACTGTGCCAGGCAACACCACACCCAGAACTAAGCCGGAGGTGGTGACGGTGGTGGTTTTAAGGAAGTCGCGACGATTGGTTTGTGTGCTCATCATGGTTTATTTCCTTTAAATTAGGCTGCGCGCATCATGGATGCAGCGTCTTTCACAGCAGCACGGATACGTGTGTAGGTACCGCAACGGCAGATGTTGCCAGCCATGGCGGCATCAATGTCTGCATCGCTGGGGTTTTTGTTTTTGCTGAGGAGTGCAGCAGCGCTCATGAGCTGACCAGATTGGCAGTAGCCGCACTGAGGAACTTGGTGTTTGACCCATGCTTTTTGCAGGGCGTGGCTACCAGTAGCGCCAAGGCTTTCGACGGTGCTGACTTTTTGGCCAGCAGCAGTACCGATTTGGGTTTGGCAAGAGCGAACGGCATCGCCGTTGACATGCACTGTACAAGCGCCGCACAGGCCTGAGCCGCAACCAAATTTGGTTCCGGTCATGCCGAGTTCGTCGCGAAGAACCCACAGCAGAGGTGTATCTGCGTCGGAGTGGGAATTAACGGTCTTACCGTTGACTTGAAGTTGAAGGCTCATAAATACTTCCTTGATTGAGGGATGCGGACAGCAGACATATTACTAATTAATCGTTCCTAATACCCTAGGGGAAGCCCTAGTAGGGTCTCTCAAATTCTCGTTTTGAAACAACTGTTTTAGCCGGTTGTGGCAGCTGAATGTCGGTATATTTTTCGCAGGAATTTTTCCCTAGGAGAATTCTAAAGTTAATCCTAAAGTGCAATTTATCTCTATTTTTTGAAAAAGTTCCCCATGTTTATAAAAAAATCTATGCAAAAACCCATGCTTTGCTTGCTATTGGCCAGCGCCATGGCCCTCCAAGCCCATGCTCAAAACGCCCCCGAGGCAGCCAATAGCCTCAAAGAGGTGCAAGTGGTCAACACTTCGCCCTTGCCTGGCATTGGCATCGAAAAAAGCAAACTGCCCTTCGACGTGCAAACTTTCAACAGCGCTACCTTGCGCCAAGGCAATTCGCTCAACCTCAGCGAATACATGACAGAAAACCTCAATGGCGTGAATGTGAACGACATACAGGGCAGCCCCTACCAGTCGGATGTCACTTACCGAGGCTTTCGCGCATCAGCCACTTTGGGTGCCGCCCAAGGTTTGTCGGTCTACCTTGACGGTGTGCGGGTCAACGAACCTTTTGGCGACGTGGTCAATTGGGATATGTTTCCCGAGGTCGCATTCGATAACGTCACCTTGGTGCCAGGTTCCAACCCCATTTATGGTTTGAATACGCTGGGTGGAGCGCTGGCTTTCACCACCAAATCCGGATTGACCACCCAAGGAAATGAACTCGGCCTGAGCTTAGGCAGTTTTGGCCGCACCAAAATTGACCTCACCCATGGCAGCAAGTCCGATGACGGATGGCACCGCTTTATCGCTGGCAGCGCCTTCAGTGAACAAGGTTGGCGCGATGAGTCAGCTGGCAGTTTGCAAAATCTTTTTGTCAAAGTGGGACGCACCCAAAACGACAGCAACTGGGATGTGAGCTTTTTATCTGGCAGCAGCAAACTGATGGGTAATGGCCTGACCCCCAGCACCAATTACGATGGAGTTGAGGACCCTAAAGTGGTAGGTGTTGCCGGTTTGTATGCACGCAACCGAAATGCGGTTTACTCCTACCCTGACGAAACCAAAAATACCACCAACTTGCTGACCTTCAATGCCCAGCGTGTGCTTGACGCCAACACCGAGCTCGCTGCAACAGTCTATGTGCGCAAAAGCAAGCAAAACCGCATTGGGGGTGATGTGGAGTGTGACAACACAACAGGTGGAAGCGCTTGTGATAATTTCAATGGATTGGCACCAGACGACGAAATAGACGGCGAGCTTCGTCGCTCGATCACCTCGCAAAACAGCTATGGTGTTGCAGCCAACCTGACGAAAATCTTGGATGCCCACCAACTCACGGTTGGGGCGGCTTTAGACAAAAGCAAAAGCGCTTACAGCGCCACACAGCAGGCCTGCACGTTGAATGCCATCACCCGCAATGTATCGACCACTGACTGCTCACGCGCTGCCGGCAACACAGCTGCTGTGACAGGTAATTCCACTGCTTTGGGTGTTTATCTGGCCGACACTTACACCTTATCGCCCGCCACCCATGTCACCTTTGCAGGCAGATACAACCGTTCCACCGTCAGCAACACCCTGACCGATTACTTTGACGCAAATAATGATTTGCAAGCTGGTGTGGTTGCCCCCAAAGAAACTTTCACCTACAAAAAATTCAACCCCTCTTTGGGTCTGACGCACAAGTTGAACGACAGCATGACTGTTTTTGGCAATCTGGGCCAAAGCAACCGTGTGCCCACTGTCATTGAGTTGGGCTGCGCGGACAAAAACAATCCTTGTCAATTACCCACAGGCTTGCAGGCCGACCCATTTCTCAATCAAGTGGTGTCGCAAACCATAGAGGTGGGTATGCGTTGGAGAAACGAACGCAATTACGCCTTGGCAGTTTCAGCCTACAGCACGAATAACAAAAACGATATCCTTTTCACACCTATTGCCGCAGGTGGCATGGGTTACTTTGCCAATTTTTCTAAAACACG
This sequence comes from Bordetella parapertussis, assembly GCA_945899335.1. Classification (GTDB taxonomy): domain Bacteria; phylum Pseudomonadota; class Gammaproteobacteria; order Burkholderiales; family Burkholderiaceae_C; genus Limnohabitans. The sequence continues at coordinate 4,035 of CAMDIP010000042.1, read as the reverse complement.
TTATCAAGGTGTTGACCTGAGCGCAAGCAAATCTTGGGGTGTATGGAGCCTGCGTACCCAATACAGTTTCTTGTACGCCACTTACCAAGACACAGCCAAATTGATGTCGGGCGACAGAAACATGTCCATCAAACCTGGCACACGCATGGCAGGACTGCCCATGAACACCTTGAAACTGCACCTCGATTGGCAAGCCAGCGAAAAGCTCTCACTTGGCGCTTCAACTGTAAGTACCTCCAAACTGGTTACACAAGGCAATGAAGATGGTTTAGTTGGTCTGGATAATGAAACTGTTGTCACTGACGCCAGTACCAAGGGCTATACCCTGCTGAACTTGTCTGCCACCTACAAAGCTGAAAAGGGCTTGGAGTTTTTCGGAAAAATCAACAATGTCTTGAACAAGCGTTACGAGACCTATGGTTTGATGGCCGCCAACAACTTCGCACTCGATGGCTCTACCCTGAACGGAACTTCTGGCGAGCAAACCATTGCGAAATTTGTGGCACCTGGTGCGACACGTTCACTGTTGTTGGGTATGCGCTATAAGTTTTAAGAACCCTCTACTTCAATCACCTGATGGCGTTGGGCCAAGTGCACCAGCGCCGTCATGGTTTCCAAGTGTAATTTTTCTTTGATTTGCGTTTGGTTGTTGGATATGGTTTTATGGCTGACGCACAACACATCGGCACATTCTGTAATGGTGTGCCCCAAGGCCAATAGGCGAAAAATTTCATATTCTCGAGGGGACAAGGAGGCAATGCGCTGGGCTTCTTGTGGAAATTCACCGTTTAAAGTTTCAATATGCAAGCCTTTACTAAGGTACTGCTGACCGAGGAAGACCGCCTGCACTGCCCGTACCAACTCTTCGGGCTCGGCGTTCTTAGACACAAACCCCCGAGCCCCACTGTCTAAAGCACGCTGAACAAGCTGTGGGGAGTCGTACATGCTGCACACCAACACCTTGGCATCGGCTTGCCTTTGCAAGATCTTTTGCAGCAAAGACAAACCTCCTGCGCCTGGCATGGAGACATCAGTGACCGTGACATCGGGCAGATGCACTTGAAATGCGTGGTAGCCCTCATCAGAGTTTGAGGCCTCTGCGACCACCTCAAGGCCAGGCTCTTGCAACAACAAACGCTTGTAGCCTGTTCGGACAACCGGATGGTCATCAATCAACAGCACGCGAATCACAAGGACTCCTTGGGTATCTGTATGGCCAAGCGCACACCCTGACCCAGCTTACTGCTGATGGACATGCTGCCCGCCACACTGGCGACACGCTCTTGCATACCCAAGAGGCCAAAGCCTTGGTGTACTGCTTGGGTATCGGCCATACCCTGACCGTCGTCTTCAATATTCAAGTTAAGTCCTTGCGTATCCAGCGTCAGTTGTACCCTTACATGCTTGGCATTGGCATGTCGTGTGACATTGGTCAATGCTTCTTGCACGATACGGTAAACAGTCACGCAAGCATAGTCATTTAAACCCTCGGGAAGGGCTGAAGTTTTCAACTCACATACGTTTTGGGTGCTGTTTTGCCAGTTATCACACAAAGACATTAAGGCCTGCTCCAAACCCATGCTGTCAAGGGCAGGTGGGCGTAAACGATGCAACATCTGCCGCGTCATTTGAGATAAATGCTGCGCTGACTCGGCAATGCGTTTAACAGACTCGTCGGCTTCGGGGTGAAGCCGTCCAATGCGCTGCAACACCGCAACTTCTGTCCGGATGGCTGTGCTGGTTTGTCCCATTTCATCGTGCAACTCTCTGGCCAAGGCGAGGCGCTCGTCTTCCTTTGCGGTATAGAGTCTTTGCAACAAGTCGCTTTTGTGTTGCAGCAGTTCTTGCACTTTGAGTTCAGAACGACTGCGCTCTTGCAGTTGGGCGTGGGCTTCTTGGGTGCGCCGCCAAGCAAACCAAATCAGGCCAATGCTCAAGACCAGCAAGGTCAAAGGGAGCTCATCAAGCTGAATTTTTTCGTAGCGCTGGCTAAATATTGAGACTTGCTCGGATAACTCTGACATTGACGCCAGCACCCAAAACGCCAAAACCAAGACGGCAATCAACGATAAGTCTTTGCGGAGTTGTGTCGGTTTCATTTAAAGAAAAAGCTGAGAGGCTAATATATTTTAGTATTCAGGCAGTGTCGCTAAAAAAAGGCAGAGAGGAAAACCTTAAGTGACTGCCTGCGACTCAAATGCGTCGATGAGTTTTTGCCGCAAGTACCTGTTAACAATTTCCCCTGTGGCAGTTCGTGGTATGCCTTGGGTCTGCAAAAAAACAAACTGACGCTGTCTTCAATAACAATGCAGACTCCAAAAGCGCATCTCAGCGCACTAAGTGCTCACCAACTGTTGCGCAATTCGCGCAGCTTTTTAAACACCGTCAGCGCATCGGGTTGCTCGGGCAAGTCGGGAAAGCTTTTTCTTAGCTCTGCCACCACCTGCTGCGTGCCAAGGCGAAAAAATATATTTACCTCTTGCTCCACGCTGAGCGTGGACACAAAAGCGTGGTTCAGGTCTTGGCCGCTCACCTGCGTTAGCAATTGTTGGGCGGCCAAGTTGTCGGGTTCGCGGTTCAAGGTGAAACGCAAATTGTTTTCGATGTAATCGTGCCCGGGGTAGACCAAGGTATTGCTGGGCAAGCGGCTGAGTTGTGTGTCAAAGGTTTGGAACAGCGCATCCATATTGCCGCCGTTGTGGCAGTTGCCGGCCCCCGCATTGAACAAGGTGTCGCCCGAGAACAAAGCCGGTTGATCGGTGTGAGAGCGCAGGCAAATATGGCAATAGGTGTGCCCTGGGGTGTCTAAGGCTTCCAGCTCCACCGTCTTGCCCACTTTGATGATGTCTCCCGCCAACAGACCGCGAAACACGCCTGGAATGGCGCTCGCCGCTTTGGCGTGTGCCAGCACTTTGGCTCCCGTGGCGTCCACCACCGCTTGGTTGCCGCCAATGTGGTCGTGGTGCTCATGGGTGTTCAATATTTGGGTGATGCTCCAACCCTCTTCTTTGGCTACTTGCAAACATTTGGCACTGTCCAAAGGGTCTATGGCCAAGGCCTCGCCAGTTTGCGGACAGGCAATCAGGTAATTGAAATTTCGGTAGGCATTGGCAGTCCAGATTTGTTTGACCAGCATGGCAAAGACCTTGGTTGGGGCGGTGTAAGCCTGTGTAAATGGAGTTGTTCTAAACTGAAATCACTCTATGACTGATTTAGCGAGGAAATGATGAAGCAATTATGGTTGATCTTGGTTTTGTCCATGCATTCTTTGGCTTTCGCCCACTGCCCAGGCCCCGTTCCCTGTGAAATGAAATACGTGGACAACGCTTTTGGCAAGACCACCAAAACTGGTGCAGAGCTTGAAAAAGCCAAGGCTATGCGCGAAGAAGGCGAACGTCTGTTCAAAGAGGGCAAAGAAGATGAAGCTCTGAAGATTTTGAAAGAAGCGAAAAAGCTTTTGCTCAACTGAGTCTGGTAATTCAAACGCAAGGGAAATTCGCCACCATTATTTCCCGTACTACCCCAGCAGCGTTGTAACGCATCAATTCTGGGCGTAGCTGCAATTGCAGTTTTACCAAGTCAGCGATCTGATTAATCTCAGTTTTTTCCTGCATACATATAGCGGATGATTTGGTCAGCATCAGCGTATCCACCACGCCCATGATGTAGTTGCGACCATTAAAGCGCACCTCTTCCAGCTCTGAAAGCAGACTGGCTTGCATTTCAGCGGCCGTCAAAAAACGCGCGCTCGTGGCCGCTTGGGCTGGCGTAATCAGCAGCCAACACAGCAGAAAGCTTGCACACTTGAACATATCAAGGTGCTTCAACAGTTACCTTGATGGCGCTGTACCAAGCTGACAGATTTGCAATATCTGCATCTGTTAAGGATTTAGCAATCACGCCCATCACCTCATGGTGGCGTTTGCCACTGCGGTAGTTCTTCAGCTGTTCGCTGAGGTAAATGGCTTGTTGCCCGGCGAGGTTGGGGGCGCTGGGCATGCCGGCAATACCGTTCGCTCCATGACACAGGGCGCA
>CAMDIP010000041.1 GCA_945899335.1 Bordetella parapertussis | reverse complement strand
ATCTTTGTGTTGAGTACCTCGTTCTTTTGAATTTCTTTCATCATGATGCGCTTCAAATCCGATGTGGAATAACTCAGGCGAACATAGGTGCGGAAAGTTTTGCCACTAGGCAAAACTTCAATTTTTTCTCTTTGGTAACCACCCAACTGAACATCTGCCACCACACTTTTAGTCACTCGCTCGACTTCTTTACTCACCGCGCCGTCTTCAAGACCACCACTTTGTGCCGCAAAGTCTGTCATGCGGGAGGAGATCATTTCACCCAAGATTTGTGCAAGTTGACGCTTGCCAGACAACATGGACATGTCAATCGAGAGTTGCAGATCAGAGGAAGTTTCTGTGGCATTGGCGTAAACATAATCAGGCGAAGACTCGTTATTGAAAAACCACGAGGGGACTTTGCTGATAGTGGTCTGCACCGTTTTTTGAGCTTCTAATTCACGTGCTGCTTCATCTTGTTTGTCTAAAGCTCGACGATCGACCAAAGGCTTGGATTCGACCAAAGACTCAACCGCCTTGAGTTTTTCGCTTTGTTCATTCAAGGTGGCGTTCATTTCATCCATCTTTTTTTGAACTTCAGCGTCTTGCTGCTTCTTTTTTTCTTCTGCACTGGGTTGGGTCGCACAGCCTGCCAAAACAAGCATGGCGACACCCAAAGAATAACTAATATATTTGAACTTTTCCATAAAATCACCTTTATTGAAAACAAATTTTGTTAAATCGCAGTTTAGGAGTTAATCTCCAATTTACATAAGCAATTCGTCGGAAGTTCTTGCCGTTAAAGCTCTTTTAAGCAGATTCATTAGATAAACCTTCAGAACTTACCCACTTAGTACCCACAAACTAGCCTGCTATTGAAATTGAAATACAACACCAAGGGCATAATGTTCTTCACTTGTTGAAAAACAAGCCGCTAGGGGTGCTGAGGTCTTTTTCCAAGACCAAAGCTGAGAAAGTCCCTTTGAACCTGATTGAGGTAATCCTCGCGCAGGGAAGCACGGCATAGTACTGATCCCTTTTTGGGGAAAGGTCATCAAACTACCGCGCCGAACTGCCATTTCTTTGAAAGAAACAAATGGCGTCCACTTACCCTTCTGCCAACTCTGTATTGGCCCCAGTGGCGGCGTCTGAGCGCGTCTTCACCGGTTTCAGTCATGCCTCCTTGTGGTTCAGCCTTGGCGTGGGCCTTTTGGTCATACAGATTGGTGCCTATTTGATACCGGCCATGGGCACACAACATGCCTTGTTGGCCATTTTTCTGGGCTCGCTGCTTGGCTCGGGTTTGGTGGCATGGGTAGCCAAATTGGGATGCGACACAGGACTGTCTAGCGCGGGTTTGATGCACCAGGTCTACGGCAGTGGTTTTGCCAAACTTCCTATTGTTCTCAATGTCATTCAATTGGTGGGTTGGACATCCTTTGAATTGGTCATCATGCGAGAGGGCACCCTCGCCATGGGAGAGCAACACTTAGGTTGGTCTGGTAACTATTTGGTCATTGCGACAGTTTTTTGGGGCAGTATTTTGACTTTGCTGATGGCAAGTTCCATGCTGGGTTTGGTGCGAAATTTTGTCAGCAGGTTTGGCTTACCGTTGGTGGTCATTTCACTGGCGTGGTTGACTTGGCAATTTCTGGGTGTTTTGCAAACCCAAGATGTTTCTGCTTTTTGGAACCGGCAAGGAAACAACAGCATGGGTTTTTTGTCCGCCATTGACTTGGTCATCGCCATGCCAGTCTCGTGGTTGCCCTTGGTCGCAGACTATGCGCGTCACGGCAAAAACAGCCGTACCGCTATGTCTGCCACTTGGCTGGGTTACGCGCTTGCCAATATTTGGTGCTACTCACTTGGTGTTTTGGTTGTGAGTGTTTCTTCGCCAGACATCAACTTGGTCAGCACCTTGTTACTGGCCCAAGGTGGCTTGTTGGCCCTTGGCTTGATTTTGATTGACGAGTTGGACAACGCTTATGGCGATGTGTATTCGGCCTCTCTCAATAGCCACAGCTTACTCAGCCATTGGAGCATCAGAAAATGGGGATTACTGATCGCAGTGGGCTGCACCTTGCTGGCCATTGTGTTGCCTATGCACAGCCTAGAGCCGTTTTTACTGATGCTCAGCTCTGTCTTTATTCCGCTGTACGGCGTGATTTTGGGTCGTGCTGGGAAAGCCCCTCTTTCCAACGCATCACGCAGCATCTACCTTTTGCCTGCATTGATTTGGCTGATTGGCATTGCAGTGTTCCATTTGTCAGCGCAATTCTGGCCCCAGTGGGGGTCTGCTCTGCCCAGCTTGGCCGTTAGCCTGAGTTTGGCTTGGCTCACCCGCGCAAACCCAGCTAAGGATGACGCAGCACATGCATAAGCTCAGGGGCAAAGCCATGGTTCAAAGGGCCGTGGCCTTGACCGGTGGTCACGCTCGCTCCAGCTTGAATGGCAGCCAAAATATAGCTTCTGGCCTGCACCACAGCGTCTGTCAAATTCAGACCAAGCGCCCAGTGACTGGCAATCGCAGAAGACAAGGTGCAACCCGTTCCATGCACATTTCGGCTGCTGATGCGCTTGCTGCGCAAGCTACGCGAGGTAGCGTCAGCCAACAAAAGAACGTCCACGACATCCTCTCCTTGCAAATGACCACCCTTGAGCAACACCGATGCAGCGCCCATGGCCTGCAAATCCGCACAGGCTTGTCGCAAAGCCTCCTCGTGCGGCACGGGTCTTCCCAACAGCAAAGCAGCTTCATCCAAATTGGGCGTGATGAGTTGAACCCGAGGAAACAACTCACGCACCAACACAGCGACAGTTTCGTCAGCAATCAATTTATCGCCGCTGGTGGCAACCATCACAGGGTCCAACACCACCCGCTGAAGCTGATAGTGGTCAATCGCCCACGCCACGACCTCCACCACCTCGGGAGAATGCAGCATGCCAATTTTGACGGCGTCCACCCCAATATCGTCCAACACAGATTGCAACTGTGCTTTCAAAAAAGCAGCAGGCACCGATTGAATAGCTTGCACACCCATGGTGTTTTGCGCCGTCAAAGCGGTGATGGCGGTCATGCCGTAACAACCAAGCGCAGCAAAAGTTTTCAAATCGGCTTGTATTCCTGCGCCGCCGCCAGAATCAGATCCAGCGATGGTCAAGACACGGGGGTAATGGGCATGGGCAGCAGTGTTCATGAGGGGGATTATCGTCAGGTCAAGGTGGCCAGTCTTTCAAAGGCAGGGCTTTGATGGCTTCTCAACATTGTGTTGTTTTAGGGGCTGGCTTGATGGGTCGCTTGATGGCATGGGCATTGAGTGAGCAAGGCCATGAAGTGCAGGTTCATGAAGCACAGGCAGCCTCCGTCCAAGGATCCGCGGCTTGGGTTGCTGCTGCCATGCTTGCACCTTTGGCAGAGTCAGCGATCACAGAACTGAATGTGGTCAAGATGGGGGCCTATGGCCTCACGCGGTGGCCAAGCCTATTGGCTCAACTTCAGAAGAAAGTGTATTTCCAACAGCTTGGAACCTTGGTGGTATGGCACAGGCAGGACTTGCCTGAAGCCAACAGGTTTGCAAGCAAGTTGGGCGAAACACGCAAACATCTGCCTGAACTTGAAGCGCCGGTTTCTTTGGACCGACAGGCGTTGCAAGCACTAGAGCCCTCACTGGCCGAATCATTTCAGCAAGGACTGTTTTTGCCTGGTGAAGCCCAATTGGACAACCGCCAATTGCTGGATGCCTTGATGCATCAACTCAACAACCCATTGGTTAGCCTGCACTATTCAAGCGCAGTTTCACCAGCGCAATTCACGCAAGCCGATTGGGTCATAGACTGCCGAGGTGTAGGTGCTCGATCAGACTGGAACCATTTGCGCGGCGTCAGAGGCGAGGTTGTGCGGGTACACGCACCTGAAGTTCAGTTGAGCCGTCCTTTAAGGCTGATCCATCCGCGCTACCCCCTGTACATTGCACCCAAACAAGATGGTGTTTTCGTCATTGGGGCCACTGAAATTGAAAGTGATGACATGTCTCCCGCAAGTGTTCGCTCCAGCCTAGAACTCTTAAGCGCCGCCTACAGCGTTCACAAAGGGTTTGCTGAAGCGCGTATTTTAGAAATCAGCGCCCAAGTTCGACCTACACTGGCTGATAACCTCCCAGCGATTCGCTTGCAGGGTCAACACCATATCCATATCAATGGTCTTTACCGCCACGGCTTTTTGATCGCGCCTGCCCTGTTGGATGCCGCCTTGGGACTGATGGCAGGAAACCATGAACTCGCTCAATCTTTAGGTATTCGCGTCATGCAGGAGAAGCAGGCATGATGGTTTGGATCAATCAAAAACCCTGTGAGTTACAACAGGGATCTACCTTGAAAGAGGCGATTGAACTTGCCCAAATCACCCCTCCCTTTGCGGCAGCGGTGAACACCCAATTTGTACCTAAAACGCTGTACCACCAAACATTGCTGAATGACAACGACAAAATTGAACTCATTATTCCCATCACCGGAGGCTAAGCCATGCTGACATCAACTGATGAGTGGTTGCTTTACGGAGAAACATTCAAAAGCAGATTGCTTTTGGGGACTTCGCGCTATCCCTCGCCTGATATTTTGGCCAAGGCTGTGCAGTTGGCTCAACCGGCCATGCTGACTGCCTCTTTGCGACGCGAGACTGCCCACGCCCAAGACTCGCCAGTATTTTGGAAACTGCTTCAAAACATGAAGATACCTGTGCTGCCCAACACCGCTGGTTGCCACTCTGTTGATGAGGTTTACACCACCGCACAAATGGCTCGCGAAGTGTTTGCGACAGATTGGATCAAGCTGGAGTTGATCGGTGACGACTACACCTTGCAACCTGACACCTTGAATCTGCCATTGGCTGCAGACAAGCTGATCAAACAAGGCTTCAAGGTATTGCCATATTGCACGGAAGACTTGGTTCTTTGCCAGCGATTGGTGGATGTGGGTTGTCAGGCTGTGATGCCATGGGCAGCGCCGATTGGAACGGGCAAAGGTCCTTTGAATGCCTATGCCATGCGAACGCTGCGCGAACGCTTGAATGTGCCCCTGATTGTCGATGCGGGTTTGGGTTTGCCCTCACACGCCTGTACTGTGATGGAATGGGGCTATGACGCGGTCTTGCTCAACACTGCTGTTGCTCTAGCCAATGATCCAATTCATATGGCCGAGGCTTTTGCCAATGCAGTCAAAGCGGGTAGATCTGCGTTTTTGTCGGGCGCGATGCAAGCGCACGAATCGGCACAACCCAGCACACCCACTTTGGGTACCCCTTTTTGGCATCACGCATGAACAACATCATTCACCACGCAAAATTGATTGCGTCACTGCATCCGCAGTTGCAAATTGAACACCCACAACCCTGTGAGTCGTTTCTGACGGAACTCGAAACAGGCCATACTTTGGAGTATCAGTCTGCTTGGCTGGGAAGTCGCAGTCTGGGCTTCATCGCCAAAGATGCCGCTTGCATTGCCCATGCTTGGCAAGCACAAAGCCTGCGTTTGCAATCGTTTGATGCGTCTTTATGGCCTTGCCATGCGCCAGACTTTGGCATGTCATTGGCCTTGGAAACATCATGCTTTGCGCCCTGCCCCGACAAATTGGGCCTCTATGCCGTTGTCCCAGATGCCCAATGGGTCCAGAAAGTGGTGCAACTGGGCGTTCCAACGGTGCAACTGCGCTTCAAATCCGATGACCCCCGCGCCATCAGCCAACAAATCGCCCAATCCGTCAAAGCAGTGGCAGGCACCCCAAGTTTGCTGTTCATCAACGACCACTGGCAACAGGCAATCGACGCGGGTGCTTATGGCGTTCATCTGGGGCAAGAAGACATGCAAGAAGCCCCTCTTCAAGCCCTGCGCTCGTCGGGCTTGCGCTTAGGTTTAAGCTCCCATGGCTACAGCGAAATGTTGGCTGCTTACGCTTGGCGACCAAGCTACATGGCTTTGGGCGCGGTGTTTCCCACAACGCTTAAGAAAATGCAAACTGCACCACAAGGCTTGGGGCGATTGACGCAGTACGTTCAACTGATGCGACACACGCCCTTGGTGGCGATTGGCGGCATCGATTTGCATTCACTGCCAGATGTCATGCAAAGTGGGGTTGGCTCTGCAGCCGTTGTCAGAGCCATCACAGGTGCAGAAGATACCGCTCTAGCAGTTCATGCTTTAATGAAATGCATGGCTTAAAAATATTGGCATAGAAGCCACTTCTCCTATTGATGTTTTCATCTCACTATTCCGCGCTGTTCAGCCATAAGGCGTTCATGCGTTTTTGGCTGGCCCGTTTGATGGGTATTTCCGCCAACCAAATGCTCATGCTGGGCATTGCTTGGCATATGTACGACATCACTGGAAGCGCTTGGGACTTAGGCTTGGTGGGCTTGTTTCAGTTCATCCCCGCCCTGCTGATGGCCTTGCCAGCGGGGCAGTTGATCGACCGCCTTCGCCGTGGGCGCATCTTTGCCAGTTGTATGTTGTTACAGGGCATGATCGCCATGGTGCTTTTATGGGCCACGGTCAATCACATTGAAAGTCGTGAATTGATTTTTGCGATTGCCTTGGTGCTGGGCATCAACCGATCTTTTCAAATGCCCTCTCAACAGGCCATCACACCCCTGCTTGTGCCTAAAGAATTGCTTCAACGCGCCACTGCGCTGAGCTCTACGGGCGTAGAAATCGCCATCATCGGCGGCCCTGCGGTGGGCGGCGCCATCTACACCCAAGGGGCGGCAAGTGTCTATATTTGCTGTGCGGTTTTGTTTGTCTGCGCTTTTGCATTAACTTTGTCAGTGCGGTACAAACATCTTCCCTCACAGTTGGCCGCATCATGGCATTCACTTTTTGCAGGCTTGCGCTTTGTCATGCAAAGAAAGGTCTTGCTGGGCGCCATTTCTCTGGATTTATTTGCAGTCCTGTTAGGCGGAGCAACCGCTTTACTGCCAATTTTTGCCAAAGACATACTTCATGGCGGCCCCCAAGAGCTGGGGTATTTACGTGCAGCACCGGCTATGGGCGCTTTGCTGATGTCATTGATCATCACCCGCTGGCCCGTCGAAAAAGCCATAGGCTATAAATTACTGGCAGCTGTTGCAGTGTTTGGTTTGGCCAATATTGGTTTTGGGCTGTCGACACATTTAGGTTTATCGATGGCGTTTTTGGCCATTGCAGGAGCCGCTGACAACATCAGCGTGGTGACACGTTTGACCTTGATGCAAATAGAAACACCCGACGAGATGCGCGGCCGTGTGGCAGCAGTCAATGGTGTGTTCATTGGCGCATCCAATGAATTGGGTGAGTTTGAGTCAGGCGCGACTGCCGCGCTGCTGGGCCCTGTCGGGTCAGTGGTACTGGGCGGCGTGGGGACTATAGTGGTGGCGTTGGCTTGGCTGAAGTTGTTTCCAGACTTGGCCAAACGCGACACCATGGCGTCAACTTAGGACGCCATCCCCATATCAATCAAACAGATCAGGCTGATCCTTGGAAATGCGAGCCAACAAAGGTTGAAACTGAAACCAACCCGCATAAGAGGAGCCCACGATGGGAGAAGCTTGTTCTGCTGCAGCCTTGCTGACCATCTTCAGGGGCTTGCCGTGCGAGGCGGCTTCTGCCATCAACTGAACTTGACAGCAGCGCTCCATGGCGATGTACCACCAAGCAGCTGCTTCGACAGAGTCGCCCACCGTCAAGAGGCCATGGTTTTGCAAAATCACACCCTTGTTTTGACCCAAGGCATTGGCAATGCGAACCCCCTCTTCAAGCTCAAGGACAACGCCGTCAAAATCGTCATAGACCACATGGTCATTGTAAAAAGCACAGGAGTCGAGGGAAATAATGTCCAAAGGTTTGCCAAGCGTTGACCAAGCGCGGCCGTGCGGCGCATGGGTATGCGCTGCAGCCACCACATCGGGTCGGGCATGGTGAATCCGAGAGTGAATAGCAAAGGCCGCCTCATTCACAGGCAACACCCCTTCCACCACATTGCCACGGTGGTCTACACGGATCAAATTGGAAACTTTGATTTGACTGAAATGCACCCCAAAAGGGTTGACCCAAAAAGTATCAGTGAACTCTGGATCTCGTGCGGTGATGTGGCCAGCAACCCCTTCATCAAAACCAAAACGTGAGAACAAACGAAAAGCTGCTGCCAGCATTTGCTTGCGGTGAACACGCTCGTCTTGCACATTGCTGAACTTGGGGGGTTGGGGTAGAGGTGGCGACATACCATCACCGAGATTTTGGTGACGGTCATGCATCATGGAAACTTCTGCGGGTGCATTCATGGTGTTTTTTCTCCTAGGGTGCGGGTCGCTTCATTTGACAAGATGTGGGCTGTGAACTGATGTAGGCGTCCCATACGGCTTCGGTGCGAAAACCATAGCCCGTATTTTCAGAGTCGTGCTTGACGCCTTTGCTGCCTTGCTTGGCCCAAATACCCAAATACAAAGGCGCTTCGAGTTGATGGTCGGTTTTGCGCATTTTGACTTCGCCGAGTGGGCTTTTGTAAGACATGCCTTCCAAAGTGAATGCCACTTTCTTGGGGTCGGTGGACTTGGCTTGCTTGATGGCTTGGAAAAGCATATTCATGGTGTTCCAATGCGCTGCAAAAATAAAATCTTCGTTGTATTTCTTTTTGTAGGCAACATGAATTTTCTCAAGTTCAGGTGTGTTGGCATTGGTATTCCAGTTCCAAATCACACCGACTTTATTTTCTCCCCAAGAACCCAACTGTGTGGGTGTTCCAGGGTTGTTGGCGTTGAGCGTGAAGTAGTTCACATTCAAACCAAAGTCTTTAGAAGCTTTGAGTAAAAGCGTGAGGTCACTTCCCCAGTTTGAAGTGATGACGGTGTCGGCACCAGTGGCCGCAATTTTGGCAACATAGGGCGCGAAATCTCTGACTTGCGCCATGGGTATGAACTCATTGGCAACCAATTGAATATCAGGTCTTTTGCGAGTGAGGTATTCCTTGGCCGCTTTTGAGACTTGTTGTCCATGGGTGTAGTCTTGGTTCAAAAGATAGACTTTTTTAATATCTTTTCGATTCACCAAATAAGTGGTCAAGGCTTCCATTTGCATTTCGCTAGAAGGATAGAAACGAAAATGCCAGAAGCTGCAACGGTCATTGGTCAATAGCGGGTCCATGGCTGAATAGTTCA
>CAMDIP010000040.1 GCA_945899335.1 Bordetella parapertussis | reverse complement strand
AAGTTTGAAAGCGATTTACGCAAGTCATCGATATTGGCAGAGCAAGCACGCAGAACTTCTGCGGCGCTGGGGTTGTCCAGCAAGGCCAACAGCAGATGCTCGACTGTGATGAATTCATGCCGTTGTTGTCTTGCCTCTACAAAGGCCATGTGTAAGCTGACTTCAAGTTCTTGGGCAATCATGGAAATTCCTTGTGGCGGTCTTTGTGTAAGTTCAACTGTATATGGAAACGATGGGCCATTATTCAATGGGCTCAAGCAAAGCTTGCAGCGGGTGTCCGGCTTGGTGGGCGGCGTCTTGCACTTGGTCGACTTTGCTGGCGGCAACGTCCTTGGTGTAAACCCCACAAATCCCCTTACCATCTAAATGGATCTTGAGCATGATTTGGGTGGCAGCTTCGCGGTCTTTGCCGAAAAACTCCTGCAGCACCCTGACAACAAACTCCATGGGTGTGAAGTCGTCGTTGAGCATGACCACTTGGTACATCTGTGGGGGCTCGGTGCGCTGCGTGCGACGTTCTAGGACGACGGAATCAGAGTCGCCTGTTTGCACGGGTGGCAAAACAGGCTTTGATGGTGTGGTTGACATGCCCACATTCTATCGATGACGTCTAGCGCACTCAAAAATTTAGAAAAATGTCCGGATAATACTTATAAATAATTATTTACAATTACTTTACAAAAATATAAATCTGTATTCTAATTTTTAAGTATTCAATTGAAAAATTTTAATCTGCAAAGGGGTCGGCCATGGCTTTTGGCATTGTTAAATGGTTTAACAACCACAAGGGATTTGGTTTTATAGAGTCCGCAGAAATTGGACAGGACGTGTTTGCACATTTCAGCCAAGTAGACATGGTGGGCTTTAAAACGCTGCAACAGGGCGCCAGTGTCATGTACGAACCCATTGAGGGACCACGCGGATGGATGGCAAAAAATATCAAGGTCATTGCTGCACCCGCAAGCCCCGAGCATGCAGCAGAGCCTCAGGACGGAACACGAACCTCCCGACTTAGAACCCCTCAATTCAGAGCCAACCTGATAGGTCAAAACTACTGAACAGGAGCCTCGGGGTTACATGTGTTCAATCATCACCTGACCGAAGCCAGAACAACTCACTTGGGTTGCGCCTTCCATCAAACGCGCAAAGTCGTAAGTGACTTTCTTGCTAAGAATGGACTTTTCCATAGATGAAATGATGAGGTCGGCAGCTTCAAACCAGCCCATGTGGCGCAGCATCATTTCTGCAGACAGAATTTCCGAGCCAGGGTTGACATAGTCTTTGCCAGCGTACTTGGGAGCCGTGCCGTGGGTGGCTTCAAAGCAGGCCACAGAATCTGACAAATTGGCGCCAGGTGCGATACCAATACCGCCTACTTGCGCGGCCAAGGCGTCAGATATGTAGTCGCCGTTCAGGTTCAAGGTGGCGATGACGCTGTATTCGGCAGGGCGCAGCAAAATTTGCTGCAAAAACGCGTCAGCAATGCTGTCTTTAACAATGATTTCTTTGCCGGTTTTGGGGTTGTTGAATTTGCACCAAGGACCGCCATCGATGAGTTGGGCGCCGAACTCCTTTTGCGCCAAGCCATAAGCCCAGTCACGAAAACCGCCTTCGGTGTACTTCATGATGTTGCCCTTGTGGACAATGGTCACATTAGGCTTGTCGTTATCGATCGCATACTGAATGGCTTTACGCACCAAACGCTCGGTGCCTTCACGCGAAACAGGCTTGATGCCAATGCCCGAGGTATTGGGGAAACGAATTTTCGTGACACCCATTTCTTCGATCAAAAACTTAATGAGCTTTTTCGCCTTGTCGCTCTCTGCTTCGTATTCAATACCGGCGTATATGTCCTCTGAGTTTTCACGGAAGATCACCATGTGGGTCTTCTCTGGTTCCTTCAAAGGGGATGGCACGCCTTTGAAGTACTGCACAGGGCGCAAACACACATACAAATCGAGTTCTTGGCGCAAAGCCACATTGAGTGAGCGAATACCACCACCCACGGGTGTGGTGAGTGGGCCTTTGATTGAGACCACATACTCCCTCAAGACAGCCAAAGTTTCTTCAGGCAACCACACATCTGGGCCGTAAATTTGGGTGGATTTTTCACCGGCATAAACCTCCATCCAATGGATTTGTCGCTTACCGCCATAGGCCTTGGCAACGGCGGCGTCAACCACCTTGAGCATGACTGGGGTGATATCGAGTCCGGTACCGTCACCCTCGATATAGGGAATGATGGGTTGCAGGGGCACTGTCAAAGACATGTCTTTGTTGACGATAATTTTTTCGCCCTGGGCGGGCACCTTGATATGCTGATACAAGAGAATGTCTCCAGAAAGTGAACAACAAGGCGGCTGATGTATGCCGCAGGTCGGTGGGTAAATTTCAAATCATTCTAACCAAGCATCCTATGAACCAGCTTACTGTTTTCCGCCTGCCTTTCCTAAGGACTTTGTTTCAACACACTGTGTTCGCCTTTGTGGGCTTGGCTGCACCGATGCTGGGTTGGGCACAAGAGCCCCAAACCGATTTGCAGCGCATGGTCATTCAGGCGGGAATGTTTCAAATCGATGCCCAAATTGCCCAAACCCCTCAGCAAAGGCAAATCGGCCTGATGTTTCGCAAGGAGATGCCCACGCATGAGGGAATGCTGTTTATTTTTGATGAGCCTCAGAAACAGTGTTTCTGGATGAAAAACACCTTGCTCCCTTTGACAGCTGCGTTTGTAGATGATGAGGGCGTGATCGTCAATACGGCTGATATGCAACCGCGAAGCACAGACTCGCACTGCTCAGACAAACCTGTGCGCTTTGTGTTGGAGATGAACCTAGGATGGTTTGCAAAAAAGAAAATCGGCAAAGGCTACAAACTCAAGTCAGCTGTATTTGCACCAAAGTAGTCTTGTCTGATTCAATCTATGTGGGTACCTAAGACCTGCATATCGGCAACGCCATCTGCCATTCGAGCATGAAGCTTTTCCCCAACTTTCACCTCTTGAACAGAGGCAATGGCTTGGCCCTGCGTGTTCTCCAGCCAAGCGTAGCCCCTTTGCAATACCAAGGCGGGGTCAAGTGAGCCGAGCAACAAAGCTGCTCGAGATAAACGCTGTTCCATTTGGGCGGGCATATCATGCACAGCTCGCGTCAGCCTCAGTGCTTGGGGTTCTAAAACCATGACTTGGCGGTTCAGTACTTGCTGCCCCGCCCGCCCTAAGCGAGAAGAACACTGAGACAAATTGTGCTGCTGTTTGTTAGCCCAACTGGAAGGTCTGGCCAACACAGCTTGCAACCTGTCTAGGCTTTGCGCTCGGTTATCAATTGCTTGCGCCAACTCGGCATCCAAAAATGCTTGGATGGCTGCTAAATCTGCATACAAACTTTCTCTGGGTATTGCACAAAGTTCAGCCGCTGCAGTGGGCGTGGGGGCTCGCAAATCGGCACACAAATCGGCGATGGTGATATCGGTCTCATGGCCGACACCTGAAATCACAGGAACTGGGCTGTTCACAATGGCGTGGGCGAGCTGCTCATCGTTAAATGCCCATAAATCTTCCATGGAGCCACCGCCCCTCACCAGCAATATCACCTCCACCTCGGGCCTTGCCGCCAAGGCTTGCAAGGCCAGCACCAGCTGTGATGGCGCATCAGCCCCTTGCACAGGGGAGGGAGAAACCATCACAGAAATGTGCGGAACACGCCGCTCAAGGGCTGTCACCACATCGTGCAGAGCGGCTGCCGCCAAGGATGTCACCACGCCAATACAGCGGGGGTACAAGGAAACAGCACGTTTACGTTCTTGTGCAAACAAGCCCTGCGCCTCTAGCTTGGCCTTGAGCTGCAAAAAAGCTTCGTGCAATTGCCCAGCACCGGCTGGGCGCAAGGCTTCAATCACCAACTGCATCTCACCCCTTGGCTCGTAAACAGCAACGCGGGCTTGGGCTTGCACCAGTTGTCCATCACGGGGCACAAAATTCAATTGCTCGGCGGTGCGACGAAACAAGGCGCAGCGAATCTGTGCGCTGCCGTCTTTGAGGTTGAAATAACAATGGCCACTGCTGGCTTTGGTAAATCCTGACAACTCGCCTTGGACCGAGACCATGCTAAAGCGCGCTTTCAAGGAATCCGCAATCGCTTTGTTCAATGCGCTGACAGTCCAAACATATTGGGCTTGGTTATCGTTGGACATGCTTAAAGCTGGGTAATAATTGACAGCACATATTGGGGAGACGCCTTTGTTTGGAATCATACAAGCCGCTGGATGGCCAGTTTGGCCTCTTTTGTTGTGCTCGGTCATTGCTTTGGCCTTGATCATCGAACGCTTTTACAACCTGCGCAGCAGCGTTGTTCTCCCTCCCACACTCCTTGAAGATGTACTTTCCATCTCACAACGCGGCGTCCCGCGCCCCGAATCGATTCAGCATATTCAGTCCACTTCCGCGCTTGGACAAGTCATCAGCGCAGGCTTGTTTTTGTTGCAAACACAGCCCCTGTGTAGCAAAGAGGAATTTGTGAGTGAAATGCAAGCCAGTGGTCGCCGTGTGGCTGCTCAGTTGGAGCGTTATTTAAGTACCCTTGGTTCGATTGCATCAGTGGCACCCTTGCTGGGTTTATTTGGCACAGTGGTTGGCATGATTGAAATTTTTGGCTCACAAACACCTGGTGCAGGTAACCCTGCCCAACTCGCGCATGGCATTTCAGTTGCGCTTTACAACACCGCTTTTGGCTTGGTGATTGCCATTCCAAGTTTGGTCGTCTGGCGTTATTTACGCGCCAAGGTTGACAACTTTGTGGTCGAACTCGAAATCGCCGCCGAGCGAATGGTTCACCACTTCTTTGCCCAACGAACTGCTGTGAGCGCGCCATGAACTTTGGCCGCCCACGCTCAAGTGAGCCGGAAATCAACCTGATTCCTTTCATTGATGTCTTGTTGGTGGTTCTTATTTTTTTAATGCTCTCGACCACCTACGGCCGATTGACCCAAATCGATCTGAAACTGCCGACCGCAGACTCTGAACAACAGCAAGAAAAACCCAATGAAATCAGGGTGACAGTCAGCAGCGACGGGCAGTACATGGTGCAGAACAAAGCGGTAGAGGGTGCAGATATTCAAGCCATTCGTCAGGCTTTGGGCTTAGCCGCCAAGGAAACAGCCAACCCCTTGGTGGTGATCAGTGCTGATGCACGGGCCAGTCATCAATCGGTGATTCAAGTGCTCGAAGCTGCCCAAACCGCGGGCTTGCAGCAAGTTACCTTTACCGCCCAAAGCCGCTCGCAAGCGACCACCCCTCCTTAAGGCGCAATGCCAAGACCCAGCGACATACTGTTGGACGTTTGGCGCAAGCCAAGCATCTTGGCTTTGTGTTTGTTTCCCCTCACCTTTTTGAGCCGCATTTACCTGTGGCTTTACAAAACCACCTATGCACTGGGTTGGCAGTCCTCGACCCGCATGCCAGTGCCTGTGCTGGTGGTGGGCAACATGCTGGTCGGGGGAACCGGCAAAACCCCTGTGGTGATTCACCTCGCCCAGCGACTCAGTCAGCTGGGCTGGCACGTGGGGTTGATAGCGCGTGGCCACGGGGGGCAACTGAATGGCTGGGCCGAAGTCATGGATCAAAGCGTCGCCTTGCAAACAGGCGATGAAGCCCTTTTGCTGAAAAAGAAGCTTGGCTTACCTGTCTTTATTTCAAAAAAACGAGCGCAAGCAGCCTTGGCGCTTTTGAAAACATACCCTCAAACCCAGCTCATCATCAGCGACGACGGGCTGCAGCACCGAGCTTTGCATCACGATATTGCCATCTGCGTTTTTGATGACCGAGGTTTGGGAAATGGTTTTTTATTGCCTGCTGGGCCTTTGCGTGAAACATGGCCACGGCAGTTAAATGTGGGCGTGACGCAAATCAAGATCCACACAGGCCAAATCGCCTTTGAAGACAGCTTCGCGGCACACCGCCAACTTGCTGGTTTCGCCGTCAATGGACGAGGTGAGAAACGCGATTTGCGTCTGTGGGCAGGACAAGCCGTCGATGCTTTGGCGGCTATTGCGCAGCCAAAAGCCTTTTTCACATCGCTGCAAAGTGCAGGCTTGACGCTATCTAAAACCCAAGCGTTCCCCGACCATGACCCAATGGCTGATTGGCAACCCAGCATTGGGCGAGACGTGCTTTGCACTGAAAAAGACGCTGTGAAATTGTGGCCTCGATATCCTCAGATATGGGCTGTCCCCTTGCTTTGCGAACTGCCCGAGGTTTTTTGGGACGCATTGATGCCGCATTTGCAACGACTATCATCGGGACATGGACACCAAACTGCTTGAACTGCTGGTATGCCCTGTGACCAAGGGCAGCCTTGAATACGACCGCGAAAAGGCCGAACTGGTCTCGCGCAGCGCTCGCTTGGCCTACCCCATTCGGGACGGTATTCCCGTGATGCTTGAAATGGAAGCTAGGCCCCTGAGCGACGCAGAACTGGAGCTTTGATTGAGCGGCCCGCCCTTTGTGGTGTTGATTCCAGCGCGGCTGTCAGCGAGTCGCTTACCCAGTAAACCTTTGGCTGATTTGGCAGGCATTCCCATGGTCGTGCGTGTTGCCCAACGCGCCCAACTTTCACAAGCTAGCCAGGTGGTGGTAGCCACTGACAGCGCTGAAGTAATTGAGGTTTGCAAGCAATATGGTGTGGCCGCTGTCATGACCCGAGCCGATCACCTCAGTGGCAGCGACCGTTTGGCTGAAGCGGCCACCTTGCTGGGCTTGGCCGATAGCGACATTGTGGTGAACGTCCAAGGCGACGAGCCATTGATTGAACCGCACAACATCAATGCTGTTGCGCAACTTCTGCATGACCGATCTGTCTGCAGCATGAGCACCTTGGCCGACCCCATCACGCAATGGGAGGAATGGCTCAGCCCCCATTGCGTGAAAGTGGTTTTGGACGCGCAATCCCTAGCGATGTACTTTAGCCGCGCCAGTATTCCCCACTTCCGCGGTGGCTCACCCGAGCAGCTGCCGCCCTACCCTGTTTATCGCCACGTCGGTTTGTATGCCTATCGCTGCAACTTTTTGAAGCTCTACCCCACGCTCACGCCTGCCCCCGCCGAGCAAGCCGAGGCCTTGGAGCAATTGCGGGTTTTGTGGCATGGGTATCAAATTGCCGTTCATATTTCAGAAGTTCCCAGCGCGGCCGGTGTAGACACACCCGCCGATTTAGAGCGGGTTCGAGGGTTGCTCAGCAAGCCCAGTTGACAGTCCAGCGATAGCTCTGCGTGTTATTCTCAGCGAACGACAAAAAGCGCTCTGCCAAGACAGTGCCAAAGACAAAGCAAGGAAGACAATGAGACTGATTCTGTTGGGCGCTCCAGGCGCTGGCAAAGGCACACAAGCCTCCTTCATTTGCCAACATTACGGCATCCCCCAAATATCCACTGGCGATATGCTGCGTGCTGCTGTTAAAGCAGGCACAGACATGGGCTTAGCAGCTAAAAAAGTAATGGACTCAGGCGGCTTGGTGGGAGACGACATCATCATTGGTTTGGTCAAAGAACGCATTGCCCAGCCCGATTGCGCCAAAGGTTTTTTGTTTGACGGTTTCCCACGCACCATCCCGCAAGCCGATGCCATGAAGCAAGCCGGTGTCAAGCTCGACTGCGTGCTGGAAATTGATGTGCCTTTTGACGCCATCATTGAACGCATGAGCGGGCGTCGTGTGCATGTGGCCAGTGGTCGCACTTACCATGTGCGGTTCAATCCACCCAAGCATGAAGGCCTTGACGACCTCACAGGCGAGGCCCTCATTCAGCGCGATGACGACAAGGAAGAAACAGTCAAAAAACGGCTTGAGGTTTACAGCGCCCAAACCCGCCCCTTGGTTGATTACTATTCGTCATGGTCTGAAAAAGAGCCAGCTCTGGCGCCCCGCTACCGCGCTATCGGCGGACAGGGAAGCGTGGAAGAAATCACTGAACGCGCATTCAAGGCCCTTCAGAGCTGATTTTCCTGCTCTGCTATCAGACTTAAACACAAAGCGGTCCTTGCCTTGGCCGCACTCAAGTGCGTGATGTCGCCCCATTGGGTATCTGCTTGAATATGCGCCAAACCAAAAGCGCAACGGCTACTTAGCCACACCCGCACCCCAAAATTTAGCGCTTTTTGCAAGGCTTGCTCCAGCTCTTGGCTGGCTGTTCCCATGCCCGTACCCGCCAGCACGATACCTGCCAAAGGGGTGTCTTCCGAAGCTGATGTGGCCAATAAAGCCCTGACGACAGCGCCATCATTAAGGGCGTGGTTCGTAACCATCTCTACTCTTGGCCACTTTTTCAAGGCCAAAGCGTAGGTCAAGCTGGGTTTGTGAAAGTCGCGTGCTGGGGCCAGATCGCGGTGTTCGTGCCACTGCCCATCCTGCTTGCTGGCAAAGCAAGCTTGCGCTCCGCTGGTAAATGCATCAACGTTTTCAGTGGTCAGTTTTTGCACATCTTGTGACAAATGTACTTTTCCGGCACATAGAACAAACACCGCGCAATGCTGGGTGAGTGACGCCCAGTTCAAGGCGTCTGTGAGGTTGCCGGGTCCATCCGCATCGGGTGCGTTGGCTGGCAGCATGGCGCAGGTCAAGACCACCGGTTTTGACCAAGGCCCCATTGCTTCTAGCAAACAAGCAGTTTCTTCCAAGGTGTCTGTGCCGTGCGTGATGACCACTGCGCGGGTTTGCGGATCTTGGTTGGCTATGTCGACCGCTGACAAAAGCGCTTGCCAATGGGGTGTTTTCATGTCCTTGCTGTTGATTTGCGCCACATTCTGCACATCAATTTGCACAGCATTGGATAGCCCCAAACGATCTATTAAGTCAGCAACTCCTAACGTACCTGCTTTATATTCTTTGGGCTTTTGAGGGTCGGAAGCCACGCCCGCAATGGTTCCACCCATGCCCAATACAACGATTTTTTGAAGATTTTCTTTTGACATGGGCTTGTAAATATTGAAAAGCTGGTTAAAAATACAGTTACTGGATATCTAAACAGTACCCAAAGAGCACAAAGAGACCTTCATTTTCACCTACCTCAGGAGCCTTTATGGAACAAAGCAAGCTCACCGCAAGGCAACAACAAATTCTTTCCTTGATCGAAGCGGCCATTCGCCAAACAGGTGCGCCGCCCACACGTGCAGAAATTGCCAAAGAGCTCGGTTTCAAGTCAGCCAATGCTGCAGAAGAGCATTTACAAGCATTAGCACGCAAGGGATACATACAACTGGTCAGCGGAACCTCTCGCGGGATCCGGTTAAAAAACCCAGACTACGCCAGACCCCTCGA
>CAMDIP010000039.1 GCA_945899335.1 Bordetella parapertussis | reverse complement strand
CAAGACCACTTTGTAGCCTCGCTGGCTGGCCTCCAGCGCCACACCCAATCCTGTTGCACCGCCGCCAATCACCGCCAGATCAAAGCGCTGCGGGACGGACAACTGTTGAAGAAGTTCAGAGCGGGTCATGGGTGACTGACCAAAGAGGGGGCTGCGCCCAGCAGGCAACATACCCCCAGACAAAACGGGCAACCCCACCAGAGGGTTGCCGTCTGTCAGGCTTTAGCGAACGCGGCCTTCCTTCCAAGCGTTGAGCAGCTTTTCATAGGCAATGGTTTCGCCCTTTGGCTTCTCATTGGCCAATTTGGCCCATGGAGCAGCTTTGTCGCTGAGGTACTTGGCAGGGTCACCCTTGGGGTTGAGCTTGGGTGCGCAACGGGCCATGCCAGCACGCTCCAGACGTGCCATCACATCGTCCATTTCGTTGGCCAATGTATCCATGGCTTGCTGAGGTGTTTTCTCACCCGTCACAGCCACCGCCACGTTTTTCCACCACAACTGCGCGAGCTTGGGGTAGTCAGGCACGTTGGTACCGGTAGGTGTCCATGCCACACGCGCAGGGCTGCGGTAGAACTCCACCAAGCCACCCAACTTCGGCGCCATTTTGGTCATGGCTTCGGAGCGGATGTCGGATTCGCGAATCGGCGTCAAACCGACGATGGTCTTTTTCAGCGAAGTGGTTTTGGCGGTCACGAACTGGGCGTACAACCAAGCGGCAGCGGTTTTGTTGGCATCATGGTCTTTGAAGAAAGTCCATGAACCTACGTCTTGGTAGCCGTTTTGCATGCCTTGTTTCCAGTAAGGGCCATTGGGGCCAGGGGCCATGCGCCATTTGGGTGTGCCGTCGGCATTCACCACAGGCAAACCAGGCTTGGTCATGTCAGCGGTGAACGCGGTGTACCAGAAGATTTGCTGGGCAATTTGGCCTTGGGCAGGCACAGGACCGGCTTCACCAAAGGTCATGCCAATGGCTTCCTTGGGTGAGTATTTCTTCATCCAGTCCACGTACTTGGTCAAGGCATAGACCGCAGCAGGCGAGTTGGTGGCGCCACCTCGGGCAACAGATGCACCTTGGGGGTTGCAACCGTCAGCAGAGGCGCGAATGCCCCATTCGTCTACGGGTCGGCCATTGGGAATACCAATGTCAGCGGTACCTGCCATGGACAACCAAGCGTCAGTGAAACGCCAACCCAAAGAAGGATCTTTCTTGCCGTAGTCCATGTGGCCATAGATGGGCTTGCCGTCGATGGTTTTCACATCGTTGGTGAAGAATTCGGCGATGTCTTCGTAGGCGCTCCAGTTGAGAGGCACACCCAAGTCGTAGCCGAACTTGGCCTTAAATTTGTCTTTGATTTCTTTGCGCTCGAACAAGTCGGCACGGAACCAGTACAGGTTGGCGAACTGTTGGTCGGGCAATTGGTAAAGCTTCTTGTCAGGTCCGGTAGTGAAACTGGTGCCGATGAAGTCTTTCAAATCCAGACCAGGGTTGGTCCACTCTTTGCCGGCACCTGCCATGTAGTCGGTCAGGTTCATGATCTTGCCGTAGCGGTAGTGGGTACCAATCAAGTCGGAGTCGGAAATCCAACCGTCATAAATGGATTTACCCGACTGCATCGAGGTTTGCAGTTTCTCCACCACGTCACCCTCTTGAATCAGGTCGTGCTTGACGGTGATGCCGGTGATTTCAGTGAAAGCCTTGGCCAAGGTTTTGGACTCGTACTCATGGGTGGTAATGGTCTCCGACACCACGGAAATTTCTTTCACGCCCTTGGCTTGCAGTTTTTTAGCGGCTTCGATGAACCATTTCATCTCGGCCATTTGTTTGTCTTTGGACAAGGTTGAGGGTTGGAACTCGTTGTCCACCCATTTTTTGGCCTCAGCCTCTCCAGCCCACGCGCTGTGACCCAGCACCAAGGCTGCAGCTGCGAAGGCAATCGCACGGTATTTCAATTTCATGCCAGTCTCCTAAAAGTTTCCCCTTACTCTGAGAAAACACGTGTCTTGGGGAAGTTGCAGACCGTGTCATGGGTTGGTGTGGCTAGCCTTTGCGCATGACAAAAACCAACCAAACCGCGCTCGTTGCGGTCGCCCACCAAATCGAGGGCTCCTCGCTCAATTCAAACCAAATCAACAGTTGACCTGCCAAGCCCACGAACATCAGGTGCAGGTAGGCGCAACCCAAAAGGCCGATGAACAAGCGGTCACCTCGGGTGGTGACCAAGGGCAAAAATCCTTTTCGCGCCAACGTGGGAGAGCGCCGCTCCCAGACCGTCATGCCGATCAACATGAGCACGATGCAGGTGAAAAAAACCGCCACCGGGGTGGTCCAAGCCATCCACTCAAGCATGGGGTTGTCTCCTGTGGTGGGTCATACGCGTCCCATGGCAAAGCCTTTGGCGATGTAGTGCCGCACAAACCAAATGACGATGGCACCAGGCACGATGGTCAGCACACCTGCCGCAGCCAAGGTAGCCCAGTCCATGCCAGAGGCGCTCACCGTGCGGGTCATGGTGGCCACAATCGGTTTGGCGTTGACGCTGGTGAGGGTGCGTGCCAACAGCAATTCAACCCAGCTGAACATGAAGCAAAAGAAAGCGGTCACACCCACACCCGCCTTGATCAGCGGCAAAAACACTTTGACGAAAAACGCCGGGAAACTGTAGCCATCGATGTAAGCGGTTTCATCAATTTCACGTGGAATGCCACTCATAAAGCCTTCCAAAATCCAGACCGCCAGCGGCACGTTGAAGAGCAAATGCGCCATCGCTACCGCGATATGGGTGTCCATCAAACCCACCGTGCTGTAGAGCTGGAAAAACGGCAGCAAAAACACCGCAGGCGGCGTCATGCGGTTGGTGAGCAACCAGAAAAACACATGCTTGTCACCCAGAAAGCTGTAGCGCGAAAACGCATAAGCAGCAGGCAAGGCTACGGTAACCGAGATGACGGTGTTGATGGCCACGTAAATGAGGCTGTTGATATAGCCCGAGTACCAAGACACATCGGTGAAGATGGTGGCGTAGTTGTCCCAAGTCGGGTTGGCCGGAAACAGGCTGAAGCTGGATAAGATTTCCTGGTTGGTGCGCAAACTCATGTTCACCATCCAATAGATGGGCAGCAAAGCGAACACGATGTAGAGCAGTAAAAAGATAGTGCGTTTTTTGAAACGGCGCTCATCCATGGTGGCTCTCCTTGGCCTGGGTGCCCACGCTTTGCATCCAGTTGTAGAGGATGAAACACAGCAACAAAATAATGAGGAAATAAATCAAGGAGAAGGCGGCGGCTGGCCCCAAGTCGAATTGGCCCACGGCTTTTTGTGTCAGGTATTGGCTTAGGAAGGTCGTGGAGTTACCTGGTCCTCCGCCGGTCAGCACAAAGGGTTCGGTGTAAATCATGAAACTGTCCATGAAGCGCAGCAGCACCGCGATCATCAGGACGCCTCGCAACTTGGGCAACTGGATGAAGCGAAACACCGCGAACTTGGAAGCGCCATCGATTTGTGCAGCTTGGTAATAAGCGTCCGGGATGCTGCGCAAACCGGCATAACACAATAAGGCCACCAAGGGTGTCCAGTGCCAAATGTCCATCACCAACACGGTGAGCCAGGCGTCCCGCGCATTGCCGGTGTAGTTGTAGTCAATGCCCATGGCTTGCAAAGCAGCGCCCAGCAAACCAATGTCAGCGCGGCCGTAAATTTGCCAAATCGTGCCCACCACATTCCATGGGATCAGCAAGGACAAAGCCACCAACACCAAAGTTATCGAGGCCTGCCAGCCTTTGGCGGGCATGGACAGCGCCAGCGCAATGCCCAAGGGAATTTCCACCACCAACACCGCCAATGAAAACACCATTTGTCGCCACAGCGCTTCGTGCAGGTCTTGGTCGCGCATCACAGCGGCAAACCATTCGGTCCCGACAAACACTCGCCGCTCTGGGGAGATGATGTCTTGCACCGAATAATTGACCACGGTCATGAGAGGCACGATGGCCGAAAAGGCCACGCACAAGAGCACCGGCAAGATGAGAAACCAAGCTTTTTGGTTGACGGGCTTCATGCGATCAAGGCCTCCTGCTCATAAAAGCATGTGTGAATGCTTAGCACCTGCAAATAGACGGTTTGACCCACTTGAGGTGTCTCGCTGTGATTGGCCAAACGCACCCGCACCACCTCACCCGCACACTGGGTGGTGAGCAAGCCGCTGGTGCCTAAGTCTTGCCAGCGCAGCACCTGAGCGGGCAGGCAATTCTCGGCGGGTGCGCTGTGCATAGCAATGTACTCAGGACGTATGCCCAACTTGAGCGATTCGGTGCCGACCAGGCCGTGGCGGAGTTGATCCCCCAAAGGCAAGCGGTGCTCACCCACTAGCAGATGCCCTGCCTGCACTGTGACGGGCAAAAAGTTCATGCCTGGCGAGCCGATGAAGTGGCCCACAAAGGTGTGGGCGGGCCGCTCGAACAAAGCCTCGGCGCTACCCACCTGCACCGCGCGACCACGGGTCATGACCACCACCTCTTGGGCAAACGTCAGCGCTTCGACTTGGTCGTGGGTAACGTAAATCAGGGTGTGCTTGAACTCTTGATGCACTTGTTTGAGCTTGCGGCGCAGTTGCCACTTCAGGTGCGGGTCGATGACGGTGAGCGGTTCATCAAACAAAATCGCCGCTACATCGGGGCGGACCAAGCCACGTCCGAGCGAGATTTTTTGTTTGGCGTCAGCCGACAAACCGGCCGCACGCTGGTTGAGTTGGCCGCTGAGTTCCAGCATTTCAGCGATTTGACCCACGCGCTGGCGAATTTGCGCCTCGGGCATGCGTCGGTTGCGCAGCGGGAACGCCAAGTTGTCGGCCACCGTCATGGTGTCGTAGATGACCGGAAACTGAAACACCTGAGCAATGTTGCGCTCTTGGGGTGTTTTGTCGTTGACGATATCGCCATTGAAACGCACCTCGCCTTGCGAGGGTTTGACCAAGCCCGAAATGATGTTGAGCATGGTGGTTTTGCCACATCCAGATGGGCCGAGCAAAGCATAAGCACCGCCTGCTTGAAAGCTCATTTTCATGGGCAGCAAGGCGTAGTCGCTGTCTTGCTGGGGGTTGGGGCCATAAGCGTGGGCCAAGTCCAGATCGATACGCGCCACCATCTCAGCGCCCCCCTTGGTGCAAATGCGCAGGGGCGCTCAGCAAAGCGCCGCCCGCATCGAACACATAGGCGTCTTTCGGGTGGACATAGACCGCCAAGCTTGAACCAATGTCAAACACATGCACACCGGTTTTTTGCATGACCAGCTCCAAGCCGGCGCAGTCTAAGTGCACAAAGGTATCGGTACCTGAAATTTCTGCCAACTGCACCCGCCCCACCAAACCCACATCACCGTCACGCTGCTCGGTGCGCAGCGCTGAGGCACGCACACCCAGCTGCACACGGCCATGACTGGCATCGATTTGCGGCAAAAGAATGGGGCGCACGTTGTCGAGCATCCAGCCGGTGGCCTGTTTGTGGGCGTTCAGCACATTGATGGGCGGGTCGCTGAAGGCGCGGGCCACGTCCAGCGACTGCGGCTGGCGAAACACCTCTAACGTGGGGCCGTATTGCAGCACTCGCCCTTCTTTGAGAACCGCGGTATGGCCCCCTAAAAGCAAGGCCTCACTGGGTTCGGTGGTGGCATAGACCACGGTGCCTTCGCCCGCCTCAAACAACTGGGTGAGGTCCTCGCGCAGTTCTTCGCGGAGCTTGTAGTCCAAATTGACCAAAGGCTCGTCCAAAAACATGAAAGGGGCACGTTTGGCCAAAGCCCTCGCCAAGGCCACGCGCTGTTGCTGGCCGCCCGAGAGTTCGGCGGGCAGTCGCTTTAAAAAGGGGTCGATACGCAGTCGCTTGGCCAAGGCCTGCACCTTCGCGTCAAAGTCTTTGTCGTTACTTAAGCGCAGGGGCGAGGCGATGTTGTCGTACACCGTCATGGAAGGGTAATTGATGAACTGTTGGTAGACCATGGCGACATTGCGATCGCGCACCGGCACACCGGTAATATCTTGGCCATCGACCCACACCCGCCCTGTGGTGGGCTGGTCCAAGCCAGCCATGAGGCGCATGAGACTGGTTTTGCCCGCCTGGGTAGCGCCCAAAAGCACCGTGACTGCGTTGGGCACCAAGACCATGTCCAAGGCGTGCAAATGCATCTGTCCGCCGACAATTTGGCTGATCTGGTCAAGTTTCAAGGTCATGGGTGATGTTCTTTTCTTTTCGGATTTTTGTTCGTATTTGTTTTTATTGATTCGGTATTTTCCCTATGTTGGTGCCTTATGAACATGGTTTATGGTTGCCATACAGCTATTTCACATTCTCAATGAACCCAAATCCGCGTCAAACCCAGTTGCTGGAGTTGGTCCAAGCCCAAGGCTCGGCGTCGATTGAGTTTTTAGCCGAAACCTTCTCCGTTACCCTGCAAACTGTGCGCCGCGATGTGCAGCGCCTGGCAGAGGCCGGACTGTTGTCGCGCTTTCATGGCGGCGTACGCATGCCCGGCTCAACCACCGAAAACATCGCATACCGCCAGCGCCAAGCCTTGTCACTCGACGGCAAAACCCGCATTGCCAAAGCGATTGCGGCAGCGGTTCCGCATGGCTGCTCGCTCATCATGAACATTGGCACCACCATGGAAACCGTGGCGCGGGAGTTGCGCCAGCACCGCGGTTTGCGCGTCATCACCAACAACCTGAACGTGGCGCAAATCTTGAGCGATAACCCCGACTGCGAGGTCATCGTCACCGGTGGCGTGGTGCGTGGGGTGGACCGAGGCATTGTGGGCGAAGCCACGGTGGACTTCATTCGCCAGTTCAAGGTGGACATTGGCCTGATTGGCATCAGCGGCATCGAGGCGGATGGCACCATGCGCGACTTTGACTACCGCGAGGTGAAGGTGGCCAAGGCCATCATCGAGCACTCTCGCCAAGTGTGGCTGGCCGCCGACCACACCAAATTCAACCGACCCGCCATGGTCGAGTTGGCGCATTTGTCGCACATTGACCGCCTGTTCACCGACGCGCCGCCACCCGACAGTTTTGCGCAGTTGCTTGAACACTCAGGTGTGGAGTGCAGCGTTGCGCAAGATGTCCCCGCTTTTGAAACAACGCTCTCTTTGGTGAGCTGAGTTTTTTCTCAACACTGGCCCGACCATGTCCTATTTACTCGCCCTCGACCAAGGCACTTCCAGCTCACGCAGCATTGTTTTTAAAGAAGACGGCAGTGTTTTGGCGTCAGTCCAACAAGAGTTTCGCCAAATTTACCCCCAGCCGGGTTGGGTCGAGCACGACCCCGAAGAAATCTGGTCCAGCCAGCTAGCTACCGCAAGGCAAGTCTTGCAACAAGCGGGGCTCAGTGCCAGCCAAATCGCCGCCATGGGTATCACCAACCAACGTGAAACCACGCTGGTGTGGCGGCGCGACACTGGCCAAGCCATCTACAACGCCATTGTTTGGCAAGACCGGCGGGCCGAACCCGAGTGCTTGCGCTTGCGCGAGGCGGGTTTTGCGCCCATGGTGCAGCAAAAAACTGGTCTTTTGATTGACGCCTATTTTTCGGCCACCAAATTGCAATGGATTTTGGACAACGTAAGCGGCGCTCGCGCCATGGCAGAGGCCGGGCAACTGGCCTTTGGCACGGTGGACAGTTGGCTGATGTGGCAACTCAGCGGCGGGCGTATTCATGCCACCGACGTCAGCAATGCGGCTCGCACCATGCTTTTAAATGTTCACACCAACCGCTGGGACGAGGAGCTGCTGGCGCTGTTTCGTATTCCTGCGTCTGTGCTGCCCGAGGTTCACCCTTCAGCCAGCGATTTTGGCTTTACCCAAGCGCAGTGGCTGGGCAGCGAAATGCCCATAGGCGGCGTGGCCGGTGACCAGCAAAGCGCCTTGTTTGGCCAAGCCTGCTTTCTAGCGGGTCAAGCCAAAAACACCTATGGCACCGGTTGCTTCATGCTGATGCACACCGGAAGTGAATTTCAAACCAGCCACAACGGTTTGATCACCACCAGCGCCGCCCAGACCGACAGCACGCCGGCCTTTGCCTTGGAGGGCAGCGTTTTTATTGGGGGCGCGGTGGTGCAGTGGTTGCGTGATGGTTTACGTGCCTTTAACAAAAGCGCCGATGTACAAGCCTTGGCCGAGAGCGTGCCTGATTCGGGCGGCGTGGTTCTGGTGCCCGCCTTCACCGGTTTGGGTGCGCCTTATTGGCAAGCCGATGCGCGGGGTGCGATGGTGGGTTTGTCGCGTGGCACCACCATGGCACACATCGCAAGGGCGGCGCTGGAGAGCATCGCTTTTCAAAGCACAGCTTTGCTGCAAGCCATGAACCGTGACGCCAGCCAAGCAGTCACCGAGTTGCGGGTCGACGGCGGCGCTTGTGTGAACGATTTGCTGATGCAGTTTCAAGCCGATTTGCTGGGCATTCCTGTTTTGCGCCCAGCGGTGGTGGAAACCACGGCTTTGGGTGCGGCCTATTTGGCGGGTTTGAGTTCGGGCATTTACCAAAGCACCGCAGAGTTGTCACGCCAGTGGCGGGTAGAGCGCTGCTTTGAGCCGCATATGTCGCGTGACCAAGCACAGGCTTTGATGGCAGGTTGGGAAAAAGCGGTCAGGCAAACAGTGGCAAACTGATGTCTTTGTTTTTGGCAGGGACTGCATGACGCCGCTTTCTTCTCTTTTGCTGCCCATGGCCTTTATTGGTGGGGGCAATATGGCCAGCGCCCTGATCGGGGGACTGGTCAAAAATGGCACACCTGCTTCAGCCATTCATGTGGTGGAGCCGCTAGAAGCCACCCGCCAAGCTTTGGTGGCACAACACGGCGTGCGTGTACTGGCAGCAGCAGACGCTTCGCTGAAAGACTGCGCCGTGGTGGTCTGGGCGGTCAAACCGCAAGTCTTCAAAGAAGCAGCTTTGCAAACCAAAGATTATTTTGCCAATGCCTTGCATCTGAGCGTGGCCGCTGGCATCAGCAGCGACAGCATCGCGGCATGGCTGCACACCGAGCGGGTGGTGCGCGCCATGCCCAATACGCCCGCCTTGGTGGGTTTGGGGCAAACTGGTTTGTTTGCCCGAAGCGCTGTCCGCTATGAAGAAAGACAAGCCATCAGCGGTATGTTGGGTTTGGTGGGTGAATCGCTTTGGGTGGAAAAAGAGGCTTTGCTTGATGCCGTCACCGCTGTGTCGGGTTCGGGGCCCGCTTATGTGTTTTATTTTTTGGAAGCCATGGTTGACGCTGGCGTGAAAATGGGTCTGTCACCCGAGCAAGCGCATCAGCTGGCAGTCGGTACTTTGGTGGGTGCTTCAGAGTTGGCACGCAGCAGCAGCGATACACCCTCGGTTCTGCGTGAGAAGGTCACCTCCAAAGGGGGCACCACCTA
>CAMDIP010000038.1 GCA_945899335.1 Bordetella parapertussis | reverse complement strand
CTGGATCGCGGGCCTTTGCGCGAAAACCCAGTGCAGGATCACGCCACGGGGAGGGCGCACGATGAAACGCATTGCATGGTTGGCTTTATGGTTTTTGCCTGTGGCTTCGTTTGCAGGTATTCCTATTCAACACTGGACGATGCCCACGGGAGCCAAGGTGTATCTGGTAGAAGCGCCCGGCATACCGATGGTGGATGTGGAAATCGAGTTTGACGCGGGTTCCCGTCGGGATCCTGCAGGTCAGGCAGGTTTGGCTGTTGCGACTGCCAACATGATGGGCAAGGGCATCAATTCCTTCCAAGGCCAACCCGCCCTGGATGAAAACCAGTTGGGCGAAGCGTGGGCCGATTTGGGTGCCATGGTCAGCGCCAACGCCGGTAGTGACCGCATGAGCTTTTCCTTGCGCAGTCTCACACGCCCGGAGTTACTTGACGCCGCCGTGGCTTTGGCGGCAAGGCAGTTGGCCGCCCCCAGTTTTCCCAATGATGTGTGGCAAAGCGAGCGTGAGCGTTGGGTAGCCTCGATCCGTGAATCCAATACCAAGCCTGCTACGCAAGCGGGCAAGGCCTTCAACCAAGCCGTGTTTGGCAAACATCCTTATGGTGCGCAAGTGGATGAAGCCAGTTTGCAACGCATCGACTCCGCAGCGATGGCGAAGTTTGTGTCGAGCCACCTGCTGCTCTGCCAAGCCAAGATCAGCGTGGTGGGCGCCGTCAACCGAGCACAAACAGAGCGTTTGCTTAACCAACTGCTCAGCGGCTTGCCACGCCACAGCGCTTGTCCTGTGTTGCCCACCGTAGCCGAAGTGTCAGCTTTGAAAGAGGCAAAAGCCCTGCAGATTCCTTTTGAATCAGCCCAAGCCCATGTGTTCATCGGCCAGCCAGGCATCGCCCGCCAACATCCTGATTTCTTTGCTTTGACTCTTGGTAACTATGTTTTGGGCGGTGGTGGTTTTGTGTCGCGACTGACCAACGAGGTGCGTGAAAAACGGGGTTTGAGCTACAGCGTTTACAGCTATTTTTCGCCCACCCAGCACGCCGGTGCATTCTCCGTGGGATTGCAAACCCGCCCTGACCAAGCCGCTCAAGCAGTACAAGTCGCCACAGATGTGTTGAGTGACTTTGTGCGAAATGGCCCGACCGAGCAAGAGGTACAAGCCGCCAAAGATTTCATGATTGGCGGCTTTGCCCTGCGCTTGGACAGTAACCGCAAGCTGCTGGACAACCTCAGCAACATCGCATGGTTTGATTTGCCTCTTGACTACTTAGACACTTGGTCTTCTGAAATTGACAAAATCACTGCCACCCAAATACAGCAAGCCTTTGCCCGTAACTTGCAGCCCGAGCGTATGGTGACCGTTATTTTGGGTGCCAAGCCTTGAAGCCAGGCGAGGTGCGCATCATTGGCGGCGAATGGAAGCGCAGCAAACTGCCGCTTCCGCGTTCTGTGGATATTCGGCCCACCCCCGACAGGGTGCGGGAAACCCTCTTCAACTGGCTGGGCCAAGATTTAACAGGCTGGCATTGTGTGGACGCTTTTGCAGGTACCGGTGCGCTCGGTTTTGAAGCTGCTTCCCGAGGCGCTGCCCATGTTTTGTTGTGTGATGCCAATTCTTTGTGCATAGAGGCTATGGCCAAAAGTCAGGCCAAGCTCGGTGCCAACCAACTGCGCATGGTGCGAGGGGACGGCTTATCGACCCTGAGACAACAAGCGCCTCAAAGCGTGGACCTGGTGTTTTTAGACCCGCCCTACGACTTCCCGCAGTACCCAATGGCATTGGCGGCAGCTGCGGCTTGCATCAAACTTTCGGGGCAGATTTACCTTGAAGCCGCCAAAGCATGGGGCGATGAAGACGTCAGTGCTTGGGGCTTACGCGTGGTCAAGCATTTGAAGGCTGGCGCGGTGCACGCCCACTTGTTGCAGCCAGCGGCATAATGCCCCGAACTGTTCGCGTCTAGGAGCATTCATGTCCGCCCAAGTCATTGCCCTGTACCCCGGAACCTTTGACCCCATCACTTTGGGTCATGAGGACATTGTTCGGCGTGCCGCTTGCATGTTTGACCAAGTGGTGGTGGCAGTGGCCAGCGCCCACCATAAAAAAACCATGTTCACCGTGGAAGAGCGCTTGAGCATGACCCGAGAAGCTTTGCATGACTGCGCCAATGTGCAAATCCAAACCTTTGATGGCTTGGTGATTGATTTCGCCGCCAGCCTAGGTGCCACCACCATGGTGCGCGGTATTCGCTCTATGACCGATTTCGATTACGAGTTTCAACTCGCCGGTATGAACCGCCGACTCGCCCCCAAGATTGATACCGTGTTTTTAAACACACTGGATGTCTACCAGTGCATCTCCAGCACCTTGGTACGTGAGGTCAACAATTTGGGCGGTGACGTCACCCAGTTTGTCTCGCCCAGCGTGCTGCGCTTTATGCTGGCTAAAAAAGTCACTTGAGACACATATGTCCTTGATGATCACGGACGAATGCATCAATTGCGATGTGTGCGAGCCTGAATGCCCCAACAACGCCATCTTCATGGGTATACAGATTTACCAAATCGATCCCGCCAAATGCACCGAATGTGTGGGTCACTACGATGAACCGCAGTGCGTTCAGGTGTGCCCTGTGGCGTGTATTCCGGTAGACCCGCAGCATGTCGAAAGCAGCGACACACTGTGGGCCAAATACCGACGCTTGGTGGATCTACCGGCACCCAGCGCTTGAGCGTTTAAGCGCTATTCAACTGGCACTGCTTTACGCGCCTTTTTCGTCTTGGTTTTTTTCTTTTTAGCCTTGACTTTGGTTTTGTCCATCACTCCATCGCTACCCTGCGCTTTGAAGGCGCGAGGTTTGCCTTTGTCAGCCACCTTGTCCGACTGAGAGTCTTCGCAAGGTTTCATTTGGCCTTCGTGCTCGCACAGCAGGGCGGGTTTTTCTTTGGGTTTGGCGTGAAGGGTGGGGGAGGTAGCCAGCGACAGGCTAAACAGTGTCAGGCCCAGCATTGGGGTCAACAGGGGGAGGATTTTTTTCATGCGAAGCGCCTTCCTTTAAAGGAGAAGCCGCCGCCGGACGTGGCGGTTTGGGCCTGGGCGGCTTGCTGGTGTGCACCATTTGCATGGCTTTTTCCATCTCACCGCTTACCAAGCAGGCTAAGGCTTGAAGGCTGCGGTCGATGGAAGTGTCAATCAATATTCGCTGCTCAGGTGCAGGTTTCTTCAAAACCCAGTGAACCACTTCCGACTTGACACCAGGGTGGCCAATGCCTAGGCGCAAGCGCCAGTAGGCGTCTGTGCCCATTTGGGCATGGATATCGCGCAAGCCGTTGTGGCCGGCGTGGCCGCCACCGAGTTTGAGTTTGGCTTCGCCAGGCACCAGGTCTAGCTCGTCGTGTGCGACCAGCATGTTCTCGGGGGCAATTTTGTAAAACTTCGCCAACGCTGCCACCGATTTGCCCGACAGGTTCATGAAGGTGGCGGGTTTGAGTAGCCACAGCGTCTGCCCTTGAAGCGTGGTACGTGCAGCCCAGCCATGGAAGTTTTTCTCTGGCTGTAATGGTGCTTTGAGTTGCTGGGCGAGCTGATCGATGAACCAAAACCCAGCGTTGTGGCGGGTGTGCTCATATTCAGCGCCTGGGTTGCCCAAGCCAACAAACAATTTGATCATGCGGGAATTATCTACCCGTCATCCCGAGGTCGAACCTGCGACACGCGACGAGAGATTGCTTCGCTTCGCTCGCAATGACTGGGGTTACTTCGCTTTGCTCGCAATGACGGAAGTGTTTGGACGAAAAAAAGCCCGCTTGAAGCGGGCTTTTTAATAGCCGACGCAAAGAATTACTTCTTGCCTTTGCCTTTGGCAGGAGCTGCTGCAGGAGCTGCCACTTCAGGGGCAACTTCTTCCGCAACGGACACCACACTAACTAACACAGGGTTGTTTTTACCGTGAACCACTGCTTTGACGCCCTTGGGCAAGCTGATATCGGTGACGTGCAGCGAATGACCTTTTTTCAAGTCACTCAAATCGACAGCGATGAACTCGGGCAAATCTGCTGGCAAGCAGGTGATTTCCAATTCGTTCATAACAGGGTTGACCAAACAAGCATCGGCTTTGACAGCGGGTGAGTTTTCTTGGCCGCTGAAGTGCAATGGCACTTTCATATGCAAAACCGTATCGGCTTCTACGCGTTGGAAGTCGATGTGCAGAACCAACTGTTTGAAGGGGTGGTATTGCACATCGCGTAGCAACACTTTGGAGGTTTGACCAGCCAACTCCATCTCTAGGATGGTGGCGTGGAAAGCCTCTTTTTTCAGTGCGTGCCACAGTGCGTTGTGGTCGAGTTCAATGGACTGAGGCTGATGCGCCTTGCCACCATAGACGATACCGGGCGTGCGACCGGTGATGCGAAGACGGCGGCTCGCACCCGTACCTTGCTTAGCGCGCTCAAAAGCGACAAATTTCATTTTCTTCTCCTGATGAAGTCCACCGCGACCAATGTGACTTCGGTTTCAATAAAGGGCTGCGAACAACCCCGCTGTGTTGTTTTCTGACTGGAATAGAGCTTAAAAAAGCTGGTCCTGATCAGAGAACAAACTCATGACCGACTCTCCTTTGGCGATGCGCTGAATCGTTTCTGCGATCAGCGGCGCCACCGAGAGTTGGCGAATCTTGGAACATGCCAACGCTTGCGCGTTGAGCGGAATGGTGTTGGTGACGACGACTTCGTCAAGGGCTGCGCCATCGGAGATGCGATCAATGGCAGGGCCAGAAAAAATCGGGTGGGTGCAATAGGCATAGACCTTCTTGGCACCCCG
Organism: Bordetella parapertussis; assembly: GCA_945899335.1. Taxonomy (GTDB): domain Bacteria; phylum Pseudomonadota; class Gammaproteobacteria; order Burkholderiales; family Burkholderiaceae_C; genus Limnohabitans. The sequence goes on along the minus strand of CAMDIP010000038.1, from coordinate 4,652 downwards.
TTGCTTGAGCACCTCGGCAGCTTTGACCAAGGTACCTGCAGTGTCAATCATGTCGTCCATGACCACGCAGTTGCGGCCTTCAATGTCGCCAATGACGTGCATGACCTCGGACACATTTGCTCTGGGTCGGCGTTTGTCAATAATGGCCAAATCGCAATCCAGTTGCTTGGCCAAAGCGCGAGCCCTCACCACGCCGCCCACATCGGGAGACACCACAATCAGGTCGTCGTAGTTTTGCAAACGCAAATCGCCCAACAAAACGGGCGAGGCGTAAATATTGTCGACAGGGATATCGAAAAAGCCTTGGATTTGATCTGCATGCAAATCCATGGTTAGCACCCGCGCCACGCCAACGGTTTGCAGTAAATCGGCAACAACCTTGGCTGAGATGGGCACCCTTGAAGAGCGCGGACGGCGGTCTTGGCGGGCATAGCCGAAATAAGGGATGACAGCGCTGATGCGTTCGGCCGAAGCCCGCTTTAAAGCGTCGACCATGATCATCAATTCCATCAGGTTTTCGTTGGTGGGGTAGCAGGTCGACTGCACCACAAAAACGTCGCGGGCACGGACGTTTTGGTTGATTTCGACGGTGACTTCGCCGTCCGAAAAACGTCCAACATCAGCAGCGCCCAGTTTGATGCCCAGGTGCTCTGCGATTTCGGCGGCCAAAACAGGGTTGGCATTGCCGGTAAAGACCATGAAATCGGAGGGAGCGTTTGACATGGCTAGCTTGAGTGGTGGACAAAAAGGAAGGACAAACAGCCAGCAATAGTGCAGAAATGCCGCTGAACGTCACTTCCGGCGAAGTGGAAAAAGGGTGGCAGGGGAAGAAGGATTCGAACCTTCGCATGCTGGAATCAAAATCCAGTGCCTTAACCAACTTGGCGACTCCCCTACACGGGAGACTTGTCTTTCAACAAGCTTCCAGCTAATCGTCGCAGGAGACCCATCGGTGCAAAGGATGAACCTCCAAATTGCTGCAAATTCGCCAAGTCCATCCATCGGGTGGGTGGGGTAACACCGTCGATGGCTCGATCTTGGCAAACACCGCACTACCTGAACCTGTCATCCTTGGCTGCAAACTTTGGTTTTCCAGCCAGTTAAGGGCTTGGTTTACCTCGGGACACAACCTTTGGGCAACAGCTTGCAAGTCATTGCGCCCAAAGGCGTAAGGCTGTGCAGCAAAGTCCGTCATTGTAGCAGGCTGAGAATCGCGAGACAGCGCAGGGTCTTGAAATATTGTTGCTGTGGACAGTCCTTGCTCGGGCTTAAGCACCACAAAACGCGCAGGCGGCAAATCCATTGCCTGGAGTTGTTCGCCAATGCCTTGCACCCAGGCGTTGCGACCGCCTAAAAAAAATGGCACATCTGCGCCCAAGGAAGCTCCCAGAGGAAGTAGACGCGATAACGGCCAATGCAGCCCCCAAAGTCGGTTCAAAGCTAGCAAGGTGGTGGCGGCGTCTGAGGAGCCGCCACCCAAGCCTGCTTCAGAGGGAAGGTTTTTTTGTACCCGAATCAGGGCACCTTGTGGTGTGCCACTGGCTTTTTGCAACGATTGTGCAGCCTTAATGCAAAGGTCAACCGCAGGCAAAGGGCTGCCAAGGTCTTGGCGCAAAAGTTGGCCGTCTTCGCGCAAGTCAAAGTGCAGCACATCCCACCAGTCAATCAACATAAATGCCGATTGCAGCAAGTGATAGCCATCGGTACGTCGGCCAGTGATGTGCAAAAACAAATTCAATTTGCCTGGCGCAGGGACATGGTGCAAGGACTTCATGGCAACAAACGGGCTTCAGGGGTTGGGGTCTAGCAGCACCGTCAACTGCAAAGCGGGCATTGGTTGTTGCCGCTCAGCCATGACGCGACGGCCAGACTTCAAGGCTTGCGCATTGATTTGCCAGCCATTGACAGGCGGGCCGGTGTGGTCTAGCCAAGCCATCAACTGCAGCAAAGGCAAGGCTGCGCCTGTGAGGCGCAGAGTTAACTCGTCCATAGAGGCAAAATTTTGCACCTCTGAGCCTTGCTGTAAGTTCGCGCCTTGCGGGTTCCAGCGAACCATCGCCATGGTGGTACCCAAGGGGGACAAGAAGCTAAGTTGCCCTTGCTCTGGACGGCCCGTCATTTCAAAACTGGTGCTGAATTGCTCGGGAGGGTTTTTCGCTATCCTTAGGGTTAAGCGGCCCTCCCAGTGGCCTATCGCCTCGGGATTTGTGGGGTCCACTGCCACATGGCGCGGTGCAGTACTGCAAGCAGTTAGCACAACAAGCAGGGCACAGCCAAGCGTAAGCGCGCATCGTTTGATGCAAAGCATCAGAGCTTGACTTTCAAACGTTTCAAGGTCTGTTGCAGCAGTTCGTTGGATTGGTCAACGCGCATAGCCTCTCGCCAGATTTTTTTAGCCTTGTCTTGCTGACCCAAGCTCCAATGCACTTCACCTAAATGTGCGGCGATTTCCACGTCTGGTCGATTGGCATAGGCACGTTCCAAGATGGCCAAAGCTGAAAGCTTGTTGCCCAAGCGAAATTCCACCCAACCCAAGCTGTCGACAATGTAGGGATCTTCAGGCGCAAATTCCAAAGCTTTGACAATCAGTTCACGTGCTTCAGGCAAACGTAAATTACGATCAGCCAAGGAGAAACCCAAGGCGTTATAGGCGTGTTGGAAGTCCGGTTTGGCCGCGATGATGCTGCGCAAGAGCTTTTCCATTTCGTCTAAGCGACCTAATTTTTCAGACATCATCGCCACTTCGTAGCGCAGGTCGAGGTCATCGGGTTCGTCCTTGCTGGCCTTGGTCAATACTTGATAAGCATCGTCGTATTTTTTGAAATCGCGCAGTAACTTGACCTCGGCTTGCAACTTGGCTCTCTTGGCTTGGGGGGTATTACTGGGAAGTTGCGCGATCAAGGCGCGGGCTTTGGCCATATCGCCTTTGCTAGCGATCAGGTTGGCCCTTTGCACCTGCACTTGGGTCAGCTGCTCGGGGTCTTCAATTTTGTTCAGCCATGACTCGGCTTCTTTGTTGTTTTTGGCTTTGATGGCGAGTTGGGAAAGCATCAAGTAGGCTTGCGACAGACCGCGTACCTCTTGTTTGTCCTTTTCCAGATCAAGAAAGCGCAGCAGAGAAGTTTTGGCTTGCTCATCTTGTGCTTGCTCGACTTGAACCGCGCCCAAGAGCAGCCACACGTCTGAGAAATTGGGCATCTCTTGCGAGAGCTTTTGCAGTTGCACCAAGGCATCATTCAAGCGCTGGGTATCAATCAAAACTCTGGCGTAGCTGAGTTGAAGATTGGGTTGTCCGTTCTTCTTCAGCGCTTGCAAAACCAATTCTTCCGCTTGCGATTGGCCCAGTGACAAAAGCTCTAAGGCCAGCATAGCGGGCTCTGGGGAATCGGGCGATTTGGCCAGCGCCAATTTGGCAGCTTCCACTGCTTGGGGGAGTTTTTTCGCCCAGATGCGCATACGCCCGATGGTGGCCCAACTCACCGCGGCTGTGCTTGCTTGGGTGGTGTAGGGCGTCAAGGCCTGCTCAACCACGGCATTGGCCAATTCTTTGTCTTGTACCTGTGAATAAATTTGGGGAATACCGGTGATACCTTCGGCCTGTTGCTCTGGCGGCAACAAGCTGATGCTCGAGCGCAGTGTGGTCACGCTTTCTGTCAGTTGGTTCAAGGCGATCTGGATTTGCAGCACATAGCCGTTGGCTTCGTGCGATTTGGGATGCGCTTTTTTCCAAGCTTTGGCGCTTTCCAGCGCCAAGGGGCCAGAGCGTGCTGCCAATGCCACTTCAACCGAGCGCTTGTAAACCGTTTCATCGCCACTTTTGCGAGCGGCCTCAAAAATCATGGAGTAGCCTGCACTTGGGTTGCCTTGGGTGACTTGCATTTCACCTAGCAGGATGAGCAACATCCATTCCGAATTGAGTTTGGAGTTTTGAATGGGGACAGTTTCAGTCTCTTTTGGGGGGAGCGATTGCTGTGCCCAAGCAGAGTTAAAGGTGCCGCAAAACAGGGCCAAACTGGTTGCGCCAGCAAGCCAAGCACTGCGCAGTGCGTATGTACAAGGATATGAGTTCATCGTGGAATGATAATCGCAGCATTCTCTATTCTGCTTGCCATGCCTGAATTACCCGAAGTTGAAGTGACCCGCCTGAGTTTCGCCTCTCGCATCGCTGGTGCGAAGATCTCGAATGTGGCCATGGGCAAAGCTTTGCGCTGGCCTTTGGGTTGCCCCCCCGACAGTTTGCAAGGACTAGTGGTTTTAGGGGTTCGCAGGCGGGGAAAATACCTTTTGCTGGATTTAAGCCGAGGCTTGTTATTGATTCATCTTGGGATGTCGGGGTCTTTGTCTTTTGGCGAGGCTTTGAGTCCACCCGGTCCTCACGACCATTTCAATTGCTTGACCGACAAAGGCTTGTTGCGCCTGCATGATCCGCGCCGCTTTGGGGCGGTGGTTTATGCCCCAAGCCAAGACAGCCCTGTCGCTCAAAAATTGCTGGGAACCTTGGGCGTGGAGCCCTTGGAGGACAGTTTTGACCCAGAGCTTTTTGCAAAGGCACTGAAAAAACGCCAAACCGTCATCAAGCAGCTATTGCTGGCGGGTAATGTGGTGGTGGGCGTTGGCAATATTTACGCCAGCGAAGCGCTTTTCATGGCGGG
>CAMDIP010000037.1 GCA_945899335.1 Bordetella parapertussis | reverse complement strand
TGCAACGCAAGGATGGAGCGTTATGAGTAAGCGATTTCTTAGGTGGGTTGAAACATGGATCGAGGAAAACATCCTTCCTGGTGCAAATCCCGACATAGAGAGCCACGAAGTAAAGGCAAAGCGGCTGACGGAAAAACTGTTCGCTGAAGCGGTTACTGCCGGCTTCACGACCTTTGAGACCGAGGAGGAGCGGGAGCGCGTTCCACCTCTGGTAGCGGTCGCTGTTGCAGACAGCACTGATTTCGACATCGATGTCTATCGTCTTAAGTCGGAACTTGCAAATGAAAATGAAGATGGCGACTGAGCCACGCAAGAAGGGTAGTTCTGCGGCTTAATTCAACAGTGCAGGATGGTCGTCTGAAAGTTTGTTGATAGCAAAGGGCAACATGTCCTGCATTTCTTATATATTCATGTCATCTCTTTAATTTAGGTGTCGACATGACCAAAGCTTACTTTGTTGGAAACATAAATATCACTGATCCAGAGGGATATGCTGAATATCAAAAATATGTTCCCCAAACCATTTCAGACTTTGGTGGATGTTATCTAGTTCGGGGTGGGATGACGACTCAAATTGAAGGCGATAGCCTTGGCGGTCGAAATGTAGTTTTAGAATTTCCCAGTCGAGAGCAAGCTGAAGCCTGGTACCAAAGCGATGCTTATCAATCAATTATTCACCATAGAAGAAACAACTCAACAGGAACCCTGCTTTTGGTTGATGGTTTGAGTCTGGCATCCCTAACCAAAGCTAAATAAATTTTTACCTGCAAGATTGCGCTTGATTACCAATTAACTAGTCACTATTTCATATCGCAGCTAGACAGTAATTTTGAAATGCTTTAATCCATGCTCAGTCCAATGAACACCGCTGCGCTCTTCGACCTTGAACCAATGTTCGGCATCTGAATCAGACGGTTCTGAGGCTATGGTTGTAATTGGGTTCAGACCATCGCTGCTGGCACGCGTGTGAGGGGAACCAAAGTACATGCTGGGGGATTGGTCATCGCTAGAGTACCTAAAAGCCCAGATATCTTTGCCGTCAGTCAGGGCGCAGGAAATTCGCATAGGTTCGTCCGAATGGTGTTTTTCCATGATTTTGTTGACATCGCGCAAAGTTTCTTGAAATGCAGCGATGGGGTCGAGAATCAGCCCTTTGCTAAGCGCCACTAGAAATAAAGCCTCACTGTCTGTGGTGCCTTCTCTGTGTGGGTAGTGCAAATGGTCAATCAGGTCTTCAACATCTTTTCGGCAATCGTGCCAGTTGCCAATCTTGCCGTTATGCATGAAGGTCCAGTTTTGCCAAATAAACGGATGGCAGTTACTCCTGTTGACCGCTGTGCCAGTAGTTGCGCGAACATGGGCAAAAAATAGTTTAGTCCTTATATGTCCTGCTAGTGAGCGCAGGTTACTGTCGTTCCAAGCTGGCAGGATGTCTTTGAACAGTCCGGGTGTGGTACGTTGGGTGTACCAAGCAACACCAAAACCGTCGCCATTGGTCACCCAAGCAGATTGTGTCGCAGCCAAGCTTTGGCTCACGATGGAATGCTCTTGGTGGAAGATCAAGTCTTCAAGGTAAATCTCAGGACCGGCGTAAGCAACCCATCTGCACATGATGACCTCGGCTAAGAATCCTACATATGCAAAAGTCTATGGTAGTTACGGATAATTTCAATTGCCAAATGCCCTTGAATAGAGGACTTGCTTGGATATTGGCATCAATCATTGACATCGAATCGTAAAACTGTGCGAGCAATCAAGCATAGAAGAGCGCTAGGTGCAGTACTTTAGGGAGCAGCTTCAAAAATTTCTTGTATCCAATACTTCACCTCGGTGCTGATGGGTTGAACAAAGTCACCGCCGTTGCTCAGAATGATGTAGTTCACATGATCAGTGGTGTTTGCGCTGATGAGGGTTCGGTAGCCATCTTTTTGTCCTGCATGTGTATAGCTTCCAATTTTTTTGTCTTCTGGCGGAAGAACCCATCCCATGCCGTAACGCTCACCGCTTTCGAATACAGGGTTTGACAAAACCGGCGTAGTCATCAGTGTGGTTCCAGCTTTACTGACAATCTTTCCTGCTTGGTAGGCTTGTAGCCACAGCGCAATGTCATTGAGAGAACTGTAAATACCTGTAGGTCCTTCTGTTTTTAGAAGAATTCCTTTGGTTTTTTTGCTTAAGGCGTAATTGAGTGCCAAAACTTCAGCTCGGCTTGAATCTTCGGATTCGACCCGTGTATGGGTCATGCCTAAAGGCTCAAAGATTCGTTGTCGTAAACATTGCCCAAAGCCAGTTCCACAGGCACTAGAAGCTATCTCGGCTAGTAAAACATAGTTGCTGTTGCTGTACTCAATTTGCGTCCCAGGGTTAAAGTTCAAAAGATTGCCTGTTTCCCAACGTTGTAATAACTGCTTGTTGGTTAATCCATCTAAGCCAAGCAATTTTGTTGAGTTGATTTGACTCATATAGTCTGGAATGCCAGCAGTTTGATTCAATAAATTGCGAATCGTGATGGTTCCCCATACAGGCGGTAATTGAGGCAGCCACTTAATGGCTGCATCATCAAGTTGGAGTAGACCCGCTTCTGCCATCTGCATCACAAGTGCGGCGGTTAATGGTTTAGACGCAGAGGCAAGTTCAAATATGGTGTCGCCGTCAATGGGAATCCGTTTTTCTCTTTGTGCAAGACCTGCCCACTTGCTGTAAACCACTTCGCCATCAACCTCGACCCAAACGGCCATTCCTGGCCCTTGTTTTTTGTCAAGTTGATTCAAAATTTTGTCTACAGATTCACGAAAAAATGCAATGCGATCATTTTTGTTCGCTGGTACCTGAGACTCCTCTGCATTCACTCCAATACTTAAAACACTGAACAAGCAGAATGCGATCGATTGAAAAGATAAAACTGACAAGGCTTAATGGGTCCTACTTTAATGAAAGAGTCAGACCTAACTCTTCAAGAATTTTGGCGTTGTGCTGACCCACACCGGGAATCGGTCCCATGGTGTATTCGAATCCACTTTGCAAACCGGGTGGCAGCAAGGCTGGAAGAGGGCCAACTGGGGAGTCCACTTGCGCCCAACGCTTTCGCGCTTGCAGCTGTGGATGCGCCCATAAATCTGCCATATTGTTCATTCGGGCGTTGGCAATCGCGGCATCATCCAAACGCTGAATTACTTGAGACGCACTGAGACTGGCAAATACCGACAAGATGATGCCCTCGAGTTCAGATCGATTTTGGTTACGCAAGCTGTTGGTGTTGAAGCGTGAATTGGAGGCTAACTCTGGCATTTGCAAGACTGTTTCGCAGAACCGAACCCACTCTCTCTCGTTTTGCAAACCCAGCATGACGCTGACACCGTCTCCTGCCAAAAAAGGGCCATAGGGGTAAATGGTGGCGTGGGATGCACCGGTGCGTGGGGGAGGTGGTTCGTTGTCAGTGGCGTAGTACATGGGGAAGCCCATCCACTCAGCCAAGGACTCCAGCATGGATATATCAATGTGCGCCCCTTCACCGGTTTTGTCGCGTTGAATAAGGGCGCTCAAGATGTTGGTATAGGCGTACATACCCGCGGCAATATCGGCAATCGAGTTGCCACTTTTGCTGGGCGTCTCGGGTGTGCCAGTGACTGATAAATACCCAGCCTCACTTTGAATCAGCAAGTCATAGGCTTTCTTGTCGCGGTAAGGCCCTTCGTTGCCGTAGCCTGAAATATCGCAAACGATCAAACGCGGGTGGATTGCTCGCAAGCTTTTAGCGTCTAAACCCATGCGGGCTGTCGCACCTGGCGCCAAGTTTTGTACAAGCACATCGGCTTTGGCAATCAATTGCTTAATGACAAGCAGGTGCTCGGGATTTTTCAAGTCCAAGGCCAAACTTTCTTTCGAACGATTAACCCATACAAAATGCGATGACGCTCCCCGAGCGCGTTGGTCGTAATTGCGCGCAAAGTCACCTACGTCGGGGCGCTCAACCTTGATTACCCTGGCCCCTAAATCAGCCAATTGACGAGTGCAAAAAGGCGCGGCAATGGCATGTTCGAGCGACACCACGGTAATATGGTCCAGCGGTTTGACAGCAGCAGTCTTCATGGTGTTTTCATGCGCTATGTATGTGTTGCCTTCAGATGGTGCGTCCACCGTCGACTGGAAACTCAACGCCTGTGAAAAACTCTGCTGCATCACTTGCCAAAAACACGGCTGCTGCTGCGACATCACTCGCTAGGGCGAAGCGACCCAGCGGAATGGTGGACATGAATTTGGCGCGGTTTTCTGGGGTATCGGGCAAGCCCATGAAATCTTCAAACAAACCAGTCACGCCCATGACAGGGCAAATGGCATTGACGCGGATTTTCTCGGGGCCAAGCTCTACCGCCATGGACTTGGACATCAGGTTGACGGCACCCTTGGACGCGTTGTACCAAGTCAGCCCAGGGCGCGGGCGAATGCCTGCCACAGATCCAATATTCAAAATCACACCGCCACCTTTTTGACGCAAATGCGGCAACACCGCATGGGTCATGTGAAAGATGGACTTCACGTTCACATTGAAAACTTTGTCGAAAGTGGCTTCATCCACTTCCAACATGGGACGGTTTTTATGGGTGGTACCAGCGTTGTTAACCACGATGTCGGGAATACCAAAGGTGTTGATGCAATGCTGCACCAAGGCTTGTACCTGCGCCGCATTGCTCACGTCGCAAGTGAAAGCACTGGCTTGTGCACCTAAGCTTGCAGCCACACGCTTGGCTGCAGCGTCTTGAATGTCTGCCACGATGACCTTGGCGCCTTCACGCACATAGGCCTGTGCAATACCTTCACCAAAACCACCACCGGCACCGGTGATGATGGCAATTTTGTTGTTCAACTGGCTCATAATTTTTCTTTCTGTGTATTCGGGTTCAACCGTGAAAATGAATGACTGTTTTGGTAGTACTCATTTCCTCTAGGGCCATGAATCCTTTTTCGCGGCCGTGACCGCTGCGCTTGACGCCACCAAATGGCAGTTCAACGCCGCCGCCTGCACCAAAAGAATTCACAAACACTTGACCACATTTCAGGGCTTTCGCCACGCGCTGTTGGCGACCACCATTTTCAGTCCAAACAGCGGCCAGCAGGCCGTAGTCTGTACCGTTTGCCAAAGCTATGGCATGGGCCTCGTCTACAAAAGGCATGGCCGCCAACACGGGACCGAAAACTTCTTCATGGGCCAAGGGATGCTCGGCGGGAACTTGACCAAACAAGGTAGGGGTGACGTAATAGCCGCCACTGGGTACGCTGGGATCAATTTGCCCTTGCGCCAAAATTTTCAAACCGTCTTGTTGGGCTTTTGCGATGTACTTGTTCACACGTTGCTGCTGCGACAGATTCACAACTGGTCCGCAGTCTAAATTCATCTCTGGCGTGCCCACCCGCACTTTGGAGAATTTCTCTGCCACCAAGGAAAGGAATTCTTCATAAAAATCAGATTGAACCAGCAAGCGGCTACCTGCGGTGCAGGTTTGTCCGGTGTTTTGAATGATGCCTCGCACCACAGTGCTGGCAGCCAGTTCGAGATTGGCATCGGAAAAAACCAGATGTGGTGACTTCCCACCTAGTTCGAGCACGCATTTCACAGCGTTCAGCGCTGCTGCTTGTTGGATCAAGACACCCACTTCATTTGAACCTGTGAAGCTGATGAAGTTGATATCTGGGTGTTTGGCCAAGGCTGCACCGGCTTCTTCGCCCAAACCGCTGACGATGTTCAAAGCGCCAGGGGGGAAACCGACTTCCAAGGCCAGTTCGGCAATGCGAAGGCAACTCAGGCAGGCATCTTCGGCGGGTTTAACTACCACCGCATTGCCCATGGCCAGAGCCGGCCCGATGCTGCGTCCCATCATTTGGGCTGGATAGTTCCAAGGAATGATGTGGGCGGTGACACCCAAGGGCTCACGTAATAAATTGACTTGGTAACCATTCAAAAAGGGAATGACTTCACCATGGATTTTGTCAGCAGCAGAACCGTAAAACTCGAAATACCGTGCCAGCACCACCATGTCATTGCGTGCGGTGGTCATGGGCTTTCCGGTGTCCCGCGCTTCAAGCAAGGCCAACTCTTCTGCATGGTCCAGAATATGTTGAGCCATCTTTAGCATCAAGCGGCCGCGCTCTAAAGCAGACATCTTGCCCCAGGCGCCGCCCAGCGCTTGCCTGGCCGCAGCGACAGCCAAGTCAATGTCCGCAGCTTCACCGCGTGGAATTGCTTCGAAGGTCAACCCATCCACAGGCGAGCGGACTTCCAAGGTTTTGCCGCTTTGGGCTTGGACGGCTTTGCCGCCAATGATCATGTGGGCCACGTGGTGCTCTCCAAAAGTTGTTCAGTGTAGGGGGGCAAACATATCCTATACATCAGGGTGTCATATATTTCCATTATCATTGAACTATGGAAGACAAATACGTGATCAAAGCACTCGCCGCGCTGGCTCAGCCCAACCGCTTGCAGATTTTTCGCTCCTTGGTTGTCAAAGGCCACCAGGGGTTAACGCCTGCCTTGTTGGCGCAAGGGTTGGGAATGCCAGCCAACACACTTTCATTTCACTTGAAAGAGTTGATGAATGCAGACCTGATTTCTCAAGAGCGCAGTGGGCGCAACCTGATTTATAGAGCGCAGTACGACCGCATGAATGCCGTGCTGTCGTATCTGTCCCAAAACTGTTGCCAAGGGGATGCCTGCGAAGTCAGCCCTGAGGAAGTTTGTAAGAGTTTTTAATTGAAAGGAATTTAAAGTGACTGAAGCAAAACCATTAAACGTACTTTTTCTGTGTACCCATAATTCGGCGCGTAGCATTTTGGCTGAGGCATTGCTGAACCATATGGGGAAAGGTAAATTCAAAGCCTTTTCAGCTGGCAGCAGCCCTAAAGACAATCAAAAGCCAAACCCTATGGCCATTGCAACATTAGACAAAGCAGGGATCTCTACGCAGGAATTGACCAGCAAAAGCTGGGACGTTTTTGCTTTGCCTGATGCACCGCATATGGATTTGGTCATCACTGTTTGCGACAACGCAGCAGGTGAAGTGTGTCCGTATTGGCCTGGTCAACCGGCCACAGCACACTGGGGCTATGCGGATCCTTCAGAAGCTGTAGGTGGTGAGCAGGAAAAACTCGATGCTTTTAAGCAAACCATGCATCAAATCAGAAGACGATTGGATATTTTCATCAGTCTTCCTTTGACCAACTTGAGCAAGATGGCTTTAGAAAATACGGCCAGAGATCTTGCAAAAAAATGATTCATTGGAGAAGATATTTCGCAGAACTGGTGGGTACAGCTGCTTTGTTGTGCGCGGTGATTGGTTCGGGCATCATGGCCGAGCAATTGGCGGGGGGCAATATGGCAGTTGCGCTGTTGGCAAATACGCTCGCCACAGTTTTTGCTCTTTATGTCTTGATTGAAACCCTTGGGCCTGTCAGCGGTGCTCACTTCAACCCAGTGGTTTCTCTGGTGTTGGTGCTTCGCAAAGATTTGGCGCAACACCATTTATTCGGTTATGTAACGGCACAGCTTTTAGGTGCCGCATTAGGTGCGTGGGTCGCACATGCAATGTTTGATCTTGAAATATTGCAGTGGTCTACCAAAGTCAGAACCGGTCCTGCCCAGTGGTTCGCTGAAGCAGTTGCTACTGGCGGTTTGTTGTTCGTGGTTTTGCGTTCCCCTTCAGGCAAGGCCTCATCTTTAGTGGCTTGCTACATTGGTGCGGCCTATTGGTTCACGGCAAGTACTTCTTTTGCGAATCCCGCAGCTGCCTTTGGGCGCATGTTTTCTAATACATTTGCTGGCATTTCACCCGCTGATGTGCCATTCTTTGTGGTGGCACAGATTGTTGGTGGACTTCTTGCCATGGCGCTGGTTGCAGCGTTGAAAACTGAGTAACGCCGTTATCAATTTAAAGGACTTGCGTGCCAAAGGTAACTGAACTATTGCCTCAACTTGATGAACACTGTTTCATACTTCCCCAGCAACATTTGTTGGTACAGCCGCAGGCATCAACCCATCTGCCCAAAATTTTGCTGTTGTATGGTTCATTGCGTGAGCGCTCTTACAGCAAGCTATTAACGCTTGAAGCTGCTCGTTTGCTTGAAGCCATGGGTGCAGAAGTGAGGGTGTTTGACCCCCTAGGGCTTCCCCAGCCTGACGCCGAACCTGATACGCACCCTAAGGTCAAAGAGTTGCGTGATTTGGCAGCTTGGTCCGAGGGGATGGTTTGGTGTTCACCTGAACGTCACGGCGCCATGACCGGAATTATGAAAAGTCAGATCGATTGGATTCCTTTGTCGCTAGGCGCTGTTCGTCCTACTCAGGGTAAAACGTTGGCGGTGATGGAAGTCTGTGGTGGTTCGCAGTCTTTCAATGCCGTGAACCAAATGCGCATACTAGGGCGCTGGATGCGGATGCTGACCATTCCCAATCAGAGCTCTGTTGCCAAAGCTTTTTTAGAATTTGAGGAAGATGGCCGAATGAAGCCGTCGGCTTATTTCGACAGGGTGGTTGATGTGATGGAAGAGTTGGTGAAGTTCACATTGCTCACACGAGATATTGCACCCTACTTGGTTGACCGTTACAGCGAGCGCAAAGAATCTGCTGAAGAGCTGTCAAAAAGAGTCAATCAAAAAAATATTTGAAAAGTATTTCCTTCAGTTATTGGTTATTCAATTCTGCCAAACCGCATATCCCATGCTTTGTAACCGAATAGCCAGATCTACCTCCATGTATTGGGCATCTCCGTAGGGCATGGGGTTGAGTTTGTCGTAAATCTCGGGCATCAAGCGCAGTCCGTACTTGTTGGCGTATTTGTTCGCCTTGATACCAGCTTTGTGTTGATCAAATCGCCTGTCTGGGTCCAGTCCAGTCATGCCGACATAGACGCAGGGTTTGCCGGTGACATAGTTGGGATTGGCTTTTTTAAACTTGGGCTCGTAGAGAACATCTTTGTCTAACTCGATGACATAGACGAAATGTTTTTCACGCATGGCTGCTATGCAAAGTCTAAGATTTGGCTTCAGGTGGCGTTTCAAGCCCGCCTAGGTAAAAACGGTTGTAAGTTGGGGAGATGATCAACTCATTGATGCAGGTTCGTGAAGGCATTTGGGCTAAAAACAAAATCGCTTTTCCCATGTCTTCTGCTTGCACCATGCGTTCACGTATTTCCTGGGAAGGGGGCACAGGACGCTTGTTCAAAATGGGTGTTGCAACTTCGCCTGGCAACAGTGAAGTCGCGCGTATGCCGCTAGCACACTCTTCCATATTGATGGACTCACTCAATGCCAACACTGCACGCTTAGTCGCGTTATAAGCTGGGCCGGTTAACTTTGAAGCATAAAGCCCAGCCCAAGACGATACATTGATGATGAGTCCATCTCCTTGTGCTCGCATGGTCGGAAGTACCGAATGCACGCAATAAAACAAGCCATTGAGGTTGATGTTGACAACTTCATCCCAGGACTCCGTTGTCAAAACATCAAGATTGCGTTTGGTGGCATTCATTCCCGCACTGTTGATGAGAATATCAAT
>CAMDIP010000036.1 GCA_945899335.1 Bordetella parapertussis | reverse complement strand
GCCCGTGCCACCATCGCCAATGCGTTCCAGCGCATCAGCGAGGCAATTTTTTCTTCGATGGCCAAATCGCCAGGAAAGGGCGCTTGAACATCCACGGCAATGGTATTGACATAGGGCGTGACCAATTCGGGTGACCAGTCCAATTGGTTTTGGTGGGCAAGGGCCACCAGCTGGTCAAGCAAAAAACCTGCGCGCTCAGCGCCATGTTGCAGAACTACGGCGTTGAAAGCTTCTCGCCACTCGGCGGTCTCTTGTGGATCTTCATCCGTGCGGGCAGGGGGCAGCGATGGGTTGAAAAGACGTTGGTTCATGCTTGCCAATGTAGCCAGAACACAGCCAAATTAATATCTTATATATTGCTAGTTTTTTGCATTTAGAAGCATAAAATAAATAAAAAATAAGTTTAGGAGATATTTTATGTCTTTGGATCCGACGGATTACAAAATATTAGATCAGTTGCAACAAAACAGCGCCATCACCAATGTCGAGTTAGCCAAACGGGTTCACCTGTCGCCGTCGCCGTGTTTAAACAGGGTCAAGGCACTAGAAGCTTCGGGGGTGATTCAAAAATATGTGGCGCTGACCGAACCCAAGGCCTTGGGTCTGGGCTTGAATGTTTTCATCTCCATCAGCTTGAAAGAGCAGTCCAAACAGATCTTGGCCGAATTTGAGCGACGCATTGCCGAGCATGACGAGGTGATGGAGTGCTACCTCATGACAGGTGATTCAGATTACTTGATCCGTGTGGCCATCGCCGATATGGAGGCTTTGGAAAAATTTATTTTGGAACAACTCTCGCCCATTCCAGGCGTCGAAAAAATCCGCAGCAGCTTTGCTTTGAAACAGGTTCGCTACAAAACTGCTTTGCCACTCAAGCCCGTAGTTATTACTTCTTGAATTTGGCTATGGCTTTTTTCAAATCGATGTATTCCTCGCACTGAGTGCCGCATATTTTTTCAAGTGAGGCCAGCAACTCTTTGGCTTTGTCGAGTTGCTTGGTTTGCACATAGGCTTGGCCAAGGTACTCATGCGCCCCGCGGTGATTGGGGTCAATGCGCAAGGCTTCCTTGTAGTTGAAGATGGCCTCGGGGTAGCGTTTGTTGTTGCGCAAGCTATACCCCAGCAAGTTAAACCCATCGGCATTGTTGGGGTTGGCTTTGACAAATTTTTCCAAGCTTGTGACGGCAGAACCCCAATCTTTTTTGTCGATCAAGGCTTTGGCCAACTCCAGGTCTGGTGGGGCAGAGCCATCAGATACATCGGCGGCCAAGGCCGCGCTCAAACAAATAAGCAAGCTACAAAAAAAGGCTAGAAAGGTTTTCATCTGAGTTGCTCCAGGCGCATAGGTGACAAGAATGTACTGATTATCTCTGTCCATGGCCTGCCTTCGCCAAAGAATACCTATGGAAATAGCGATAATTCAAAGAATTCTGAATTCAGGACTTGAGGACCATCCCATGAAACTTACGCAAGCGCAGCACGAGCAATTTGACAAAGAAGGCTATTTGTTTTTCCCTGGTTTGTTCAACCCAGAAGAGACACGCGTCATGGTGGAAGAAGTTCCTCGCCTCTACAGCCGTCGCGAAGCGTTCAATGTGCGTGAAAAGGGCAAGGACGCGGTTCGCACGAATTTTGCAGCGCATATGTACAGCGAACCTTTTGCGAAATTGGCCAGACACCCTCGCATGATTGCGCCTGTTGAGGACTTGTTTGGCGAGAAGCTGTACATGCACCAGTTCAAGATCAACGGCAAGATGGCTTTTGAAGGCGATGTATGGCAATGGCACCAAGACTACGGCACTTGGCTCAACGATGACATGATGCCCACCGAAAGGGCCATGAACATAGCCATTTTTTTGGACGATGTGAATGAATTCAACGGCCCCTTGATGTTCATTCCAGGCAGCCATAAAAAAGGCGTGATTGATGCCAAGCACGACTTGACCACCACCAGCTACCCCTTGTGGACCGTCGACAACGACCTCATCAGCCAGTTGGTCGATCGCGCTGGCGGAAAGCGTGGCGGCATTGTCAGCCCCACGGGTCCTGCCGGTTCCATGATTTTGTTTCACAGCTGCTTGGTCCACGCTTCTGCCAGCAACTTGTCGCCTTGGAACCGCGTCAGCGTTTACCTGAGCTTGTGCGCGGTCAGCAACCATATTCGTCGCCACAAGCGCCCAGAATTCATCGCCCACCGCGACTTCGCACCCATCGAGTGCTTGCCCGATGACTGCTTGTCCAAGCCTTACCCTGTAGATCTGCCATGGGCCAATGGCCTGCCCGCCAGTGCTTTGGTGACCACCGATGTTCCTTTTGACCAAACCAAAGTAGCTGCATGAGTTTGCACCATCAACTGCAGCAGCGTGAACGAGACAACAATCCCATACGCGTTGCGCTGATTGGCGCAGGAAAGTTTGGCGCCATGTACTTGGCCCAAGTTCCACGAACGCCTGGTGTGCATTTGGCTGGCATTGCTGATTTGTCCATTGCGAGCGCCAAAACCAATTTGGCCCGTGTGGGTTGGCCCGAGCATCAATCACAGGCCAAGTCCTTGGACGAGGCATTCAAGCAAAGACAGACTTTCCTCACTGAAGATTGGCGCTCGCTGGTGAGCGACCCGCGTATCGATGTGGTGGTGGAATGCACCGGCAACCCCATCGCAGCGGTCGAGCATTGCCTTGCTGCCTTCGAGCATGGCAAGCACGTGGTCAATGTCACGGTGGAAGCGGATGCGTTTTGTGGCCCTTTGCTTGCGCGAAAAGCAGCACTTGCTGGCGTGGTGTATTCCTTGGCTTTTGGCGATCAACCCGCCCTTATTTGTGATTTGGTGGATTGGGCGCGTACCTGCGGTTTCCCTGTGGTGGCGGCGGGTCGGGGTCACAAATGGTTGCCGCATTTTTGTGAGTCCACGCCTGACACTGTTTGGGGCAATTACGGGCTCACCCCAGAGCAAGCCAGTCGTGGCGGTTTGAACCCCAAAATGTTCAATAGTTTTTTGGATGGCTCCAAGCCCTCCATCGAAAGCACGGCCGTGGCCAACGCTACCGGTTTAAGTGTGCCCAGCAACGGACTGCTTTACCCGCCTGCCAGTGTGGAAGACATTCCCTTCGTTACCCGCCCCATCAGCGAGGGTGGTGTGCTTGAGCAAAAAGGCATGGTGGAAGTTATTTCCTCATTAGAAGCCAATGGACGCGTCATTCCTTATGACATTCGCATGGGTGTTTGGGTCACTGTGGAGGCTGAGACCGATTACATCAAGCACTGTTTTGAAGAGTACAACGCGCATACAGACCCAACAGGGCGCTATTTCACTTTGTACAAGCGTTGGCATTTGATCGGCCTAGAGGTGGGCATGTCAGTGGCCAGCGTGGCATTGCGTGGCGAGCCCACGGGTGTCGCCCAAAGCTGGCGAGCCGATGTGGTGGCGACAGCCAAACGCGACCTGCAGGCGGGAGAAACACTGGACGGCGAGGGCGGCTATACCGTGTGGGGCAAGTTATTGCCTGCCAGTACATCTGCTCGCATGGGTGGGTTGCCGCTGGGCTTGGCGCACCAAGTGAAATTGGTCCGTGCGGTGAAGAAAGGCCAATCTCTTAGCTGGGAGGATGTTTCCATGGACACCACCTTACCTGCCTACCGCATCAGAATGGAGATGCAAGAAATGTTTGCGGCCTAAGCCGGCCTTAGGAAGATTTTTTCTTCACCTCAGAACGCAGCACCTTCATCAGCAGCATCCATTCGCCGCCGTTTTGAACCGTGAAAGTGAATTTTTCGTTCATGCCATTGTTCATTTGAATTTCATGCCAGTTGGCAAACAATGTCAAACCCTTGATACGCTTAGCGCTCTCGGTGAAAGAAATCTCGATATGAATAAATGAGATGTCTTCATTGCTGTCAAAAGATTTGAAATACAAGCCGTCTGACAGCAAATACAAAACGCCTGTGGGCAGTGTGAAGCGATTGGACGTGTTGGCTGGGCCATACGCAATGATGGTTTTATTGATGAGCTCAACCGGAATGCTTTGCTGAATAATTTGCTGTGTATCGTTGGTTTTATAAAAGGCAAAGGCTAAGCCGAGTCCAATCGCCACCCAAGCGTAAAGGGCATTGCCTGTGAAAAGAAAGATAGCCAAGGCCACCAGCAAAAATGGAATGGACAAATCCAGCCGCATCTCCCAAGGACCACGCGAGATCAGCAGCGAACTGTTGTCCAGGGTGTTGGCCAAAATGAGCGGCGAAATATTGGGTTTTTCGTTTTGCACATGCGGCAGTTGCGAACCGCAGTTTTGGCAAAAAACATTTTCGCTAGGGTTGATGAAGTAGCAACTGGTGCAAATCATGGGGTACTTTCAGAATTTGCGTGCATCAATGAGATTTGTCTTTGGCAGGAGCTTCATGCTTATTCGCTGCGCCCTGTTTGCCTGCTGGGGTACTTTTGTTAGTAGGTTCACCGTGCGTAGCAGCGGGGCTAGCCGTATGCGTATCGGCGGTATCCCCATGCCCTGCGCTGTCATGCTTCGCCTCGGCATCTGTTTTGGCAGGTTCGTGCGACAAGAAGTTGTAAATGGCTAACGAGCTCAGCACCACGGTCAAACCGCACAAAAGCCCAATGACAAAAATCATGAAGCTGCCGCCATCGCTGTCACTGTCCGAAGAAGAGCTGGACTTTGAGGACGTTTTCTCGGCAGTTTTTTTCTGTACGGCTTGAAGCTGGGCTTTCAGCTCGCTCATGCCAGAAGCCAATACACCCATGTTTTTTTCCAAACTTTGCTGCGCCGCTTGGTGGTAAGCGTCAACGCGTTTCTCAAGGTGCTCAATCACCTCATGTTGGTCGTCTTTGAGGCTTTCATTGTTTTGCGCCATGCTTTGCGATAACAATTTGTGGATTTCGATTTTTTGTTTCTCAAGTTGAAGCTTGAACTCTTCTGGCATACGTTGCGAATGCTGTTGCGCTTCATTCTGAGAAAACAGCGCTGCCAATTGAGTAAGTTGACTTTGCAAGCTGGTTTGTTGCTGAGCAACTTGGCTCACCAAGGGTTCTAGTGGGTCGGGTTGGGTTTGCTGATGATTTTGTTGCTGAGAGGTGAGCGAAATGAAGTCCAGCAACAGGGAATGTTTTTCAAGTGTTTTCTTGATTTCTTGTTGGGTTTGTTCAAGCGCTTTGAGCCTGTCAGGTTCAACGCTTGGCGCCGCCTCATTATTTGTAGCGATGGGCTCAGGCTTGGTTTCTGCTATCGATTCAGGCGCAGGAGATGGGGCGACTTGGCTGGTTTTTAGCGGCAACTCAAGGTCGATGTCACGCATTTCCGACATGTATTCAGGCGGGCTGAGTGTGAACGTCAGTTCATCAACCGCATTGAGATCGGCGGGGGTAGGTGTTGTCTCGACCGATGTTTCATTGTCCAAAGGGGCCTCAGCAGGCTTGGCGCTGCGCTTGAAGGGCGCACCGCACTTACCGCAAAACTTGGCGGTGATCGAGATAGGTTTTCCACATGCAACGCAATCCATAGCTTTACCTAGTTAGTTTCTTCTGATGTGTAGATACGGCAAGGAGAGTACTTGCCGGTGCCGGCTTGGTTTTCTTCACAGTCTTTCCTTGCAATTTCTTCAGCCTTTTTTTTGCTTTTGTCGGTGACAGCGCCTGCACAGTAAGCGGTTTCGCCATCAAAACTGTAAACAAAGGCACGGAAGGGCTTGGCTGGGTCGTTTTCTCGCATGAAGCTTTCAAACAGTTTTTTGCATTTTCCTAAAAGTGGCGGGCGGTACAAATTCGCCAGAGGCGGGGGCTCGGCTTTGACTGCAGGCTTTTCATCCATCGCCACAGATTCAGCAAGGGGGGCGTCTTGGGGCTTGTCTTTTGGGTTGGTTTGCTCATCTGGCTGGGCCTGTGCATGGGCTTTGGCAGGTGCGATGTACGCATCAAATGCCTCCATACCAGGCTGCTCAGACTTCAAAAAGGAACGGGAATAGATGAACAAGGGGATATTGATGGAGGCCATCAACATCACCATGATCAGGTATTTGGTCATTCCTTTGGTGTTCATTTGTCAAAAAATCCAATAGTTACGAGAGTTTGGTAGCAAAACTTGTTCCACTTTAATCGGTTTGAAGGTCATTGACTTGAGGCCACAGATCCGCAAGTATTGCCTGAGAAATCCAATGTGCATTATTTAGCATTCAAAAAAAGCTAAAAAGTTTTGTTTTTATGAGGCTCTGAGTTTTTGAGAGTGTTTTTGTTATTAGAATCTGACTTTTAGAATAAACAAGTTCTCATTAATTAATCCAAAGGTGTGACATGGCTGAAGCTACCCCATCAGCGAGCAGTTTGATCATTGGAGAAGGTGTCACCTTTGTTGGCACCATCACTGCCCCAGGGCGGGCCACCGTCAACGGCATTGTTTCTGGTGAAATCACTGTTCACGATTTACATATCGGCGCCCAAGGCAGTGTGTCAGGAAGCATTGACGCCCACACCATCGATGTCCATGGCGTTTTGGCTCAACATGTTGTTTGCCATCAGCACATCATGATTCACCGCGATGGTTCGGTGTCGGGCAAACTTGATTATGCTGAAATTGAAATTGAACGCGGCGGACAATTCATGGGCCAGATGACACAGCATGAAGCCAATCAAGTCAAGTCAACTGCAGACTTCACTAAGCCTCTTCCTAAGCCCTGATTTACTTAGCTTAGGGGGCTTTCCCCTAGGGCGGCTATACCCCCCTAGTGCTATTATCTTTGGCTCTTAGCCGTTGTTATTTTTGGCTGATGTGTAGCCAGTTAATGAGGAAGACATGACGACCCAACCCCCCTTTACCGGATCAGACGCTCAGGTCAATTCATCCGCTGTTGAAGAGATGTTTGCGGGTAAATCTGTGGCCTGTCCTTGTTGCAACGGTAATTTGACACCCAGTATGTTGCAAAAAATCATGGACGAAGCCAGTCGTTTAGAGGGCTTCAAAAAAGAATTTCGCGCGATTCCTACGGGTGGCCTGGGCATGATGATCGACCCCCATGCCCACATGACCGCCCGAACCACTGACGACTATGAAGCCATGGCCCAAGCAGGTATCGTGGCCGTCATCGAACCCGCTTTTTGGTTGGGTCAATTGCGTACAAATGTAGGTACGTTTGTCGACTACTTCTCCACCATCACAGGTTTTGAGCGTTTTCGCGCCGGTCAGTTTGGCATCCGCCATTACTGCACCATCGGTTTGAACCCCAAAGAAGCCAACAACGAAGCTTTGGCCGAACAGGTGCTGGCTGTTTTGCCGCGCTACCTCACCAAAGAGGGCGTGGTGGCGGTAGGTGAAATCGGCTATGACGAGCAAACCCCACAAGAAGACAAAGCCTTTCGTGCCCAAATTGAGATGGCCAAGGAATATGACCTTCCCATCATGATTCATACACCCCACCGCGATAAAACCCGCGGCACCCAGCGCAGCATGGATGTGTTGGAAGAGCATGGCTTTGACCCCGCCCGATGTGTGATTGACCACAACAACGAAGAAACCATCCGTGAAGTGCTAGACCGAGGCTATTGGTGTGCTTTCACCATTTACCCGTCCACCAAAATGGGCAATGAGCGCTTGGCCGCTTTGGTACAGCAGTATGGTTCAGAGCGCGTGATCGTCGATTCTTCATGCGACTGGGGTGTCTCCGACCCCTTGGCCGTTCCCAAGACTGCACGTTTGATGGCTGACAAAGGCATTTCTGCTGACATCATCCACCAAGTGGTTTACAAAAACGCCTTGGCGGTTTATGGCCTCAACGGCGAGATGAAAGAAGAGCATTGGCTCAAACCCCAAGCCATCGATCAACGCACGCTTTACGAAGGAAACTCCGTTTTACGGGGTCAGGAGCCCAAAGTCCACACGCGTGAAGTTGACGCCAACGTGATCCGCTGACCGGATTAGCTGTTGACTTTTGGGTTTTTCATTTATGCAACCGCTGATCGTTCTCAATATCGTGGGTCTCACACCCCGCCACCTCGGTGCGAATACGCCGCGTTTATCGGCGTTTGCCCGTCAAGGTGCTATGCGCCCGTTAACCACCACATTTCCCGCAGTCACTTGCACCGCACAAGCCACCTTCATGACCGGATTGCCGCCAGACCAAACCGGCGTGGTGGCCAATGGTTGGTTGTTTCGTGACCTGTGTGAAATTTGGTTTTGGCGTCAGTCCAACCGTTTGGTCAGTGGCGAAAAAATTTGGGAGGCGGGAAAAGCACGCGACCCGCGATTTACCTGCGCCAATATGTTCTGGTGGTACAACATGGCGTCCACCCACGATTACGGTGCCACCCCCAGGCCGATTTACAAAGCAGATGGGCGAAAACTCCCCGACTGTTTTACCGTGCCTACCGATTGGCGCGACAAGCTAAGCGCCCGCTTGGGCAAGTTTCCGCTGTTCAATTTTTGGGGACCCAACACCAATATCGCGTCCACCCGCTGGATTGCCAAGGCCTCCGAGCTGGCCATCAAAGACTTTGATCCCACGCTCACCATGGTCTATTTGCCGCATCTCGATTACGACATGCAGCGCTTTGGCCCCAATGAAAATCATCCAGCAGTGGCCAAGTCTTTGCAAGAGGTCGATCAAGTGGCTGGCGACCTGATAGATTTTGCGCAAAAGCATGGTCGACAGGTCATGGTTTTGTCCGAGTACGGCATTACCGAGGTAGATCGTCCCATCCATATCAACCGTGAAATTCGTCGCCAAGGTTGGCTGCAAGTGCGCATGGAAGATGGCCACGAAATGCTAGACCCCACCACCTCTAAAGTGTTTGCGGTGGCCGATCATCAAATTGCGCATGTGTATATCCGTGACGCTTCACTGATTCCGCAAGTCAAGGCCTTGCTTTTGGCCATGCCGGGGGTGGAGTCAGTGTGGGACAAAACCGAACAAGCTGCCCACCATATTTCGCATGAGCGAAGCGGCGAATTGGTGGTCATGTCGGATGCACGTTCTTGGTTCACCTATTATTTTTGGCTCGACGACGCCTTGGCCCCAGACTTTGCTCGCACAGTGGAAATTCACCGCAAAGCAGGTTACGACCCTGTGGAGTTATTTTTGGACCCTAAATTGGCTTTTCCCAAGCTTTACATCGTGTGGAAGCTGGTGAAAAAGCTTTTAGGCTTTCGCATGCTGCTCGACGTCATCCCCTTGGACGCGAGTTTGGTCAAAGGCTCGCATGGCAGGCCCACTGACGACCCGCTCGACGGCCCCTTGGTCATGAGCGATGTACCCAGTTTGCTGCCAGACACGGTGTCGGCAACCGACATCAAAGCGATTGCATTGAAGCACATTTTTGGCGTTTCGACATGACTGATGTCCTGACCCCTTACACCCTAATTCAAAAAGAGGAAGTTGATATGAATGCGCGAGCACCATCTCATGAAACACTAGAGCCCGATACGGTCAGCGACAGCGTACAAGTGCAAAGCTTTGCCGTCGAATACGCCTACCCTGTGGTCTTTACACGCCATGCGTTTGATCCTGCCAATTTACACCTGCTAGACGTTTTACAACGTCGTGAAACCCACAAGCGCCACCGCGTTGCCGTGTTCATTGATGGCGGCGTGGCGTCAGCGCTGCCACATTTGCTGAGTCAAATCCAAGCCTATTTCCAAGCCCATGCTGAAC
>CAMDIP010000035.1 GCA_945899335.1 Bordetella parapertussis | reverse complement strand
AGTTGGGTGCCAGCTTGGGCACGCTGGTTGCCACGCCCAGGCATTTGGATGGAGCGTCTTCGCCAGTTGCTGGCCTTTCCCATGTTGGCCACCGTGGTGTGGTTGTTGTGGGTGCTGGGTCAGCAAACCAGCATCGATGGCATGGCGGTGATGCTGGCTGTGCTGTTGTTGGTGAGCGCCTGTGTGTGGGCGCTGGGTTTGTCCGGCAAAGCCCAATGGCTGGGTATGGGTTTGTGGGGCGGACTCTTGTTATTGTTGGTTTTCACCTGGGGACCGCTGGTTTGGAAAGAACCCCCTGCCATCGCTGACAAGGCCAGCAGCAACTCTGAATGGCAAGCTTGGTCGCCTGAGCGAGAGGCCTCAGCGCTGCAAGCGGGTCAAACCGTCTTCATCGATTTCACTGCGGCTTGGTGCGTCACCTGCCAAGTCAACAAACAAACCACGCTGCGTGACGCCAAGGTCTTGCAAGCGTTTGCGGATAAAAAAGTGCTGCTTTTTCGCGCTGACTGGACACGGCGCGACCCCACCATCACCCAAGCGCTGGGGCGTTTGGGACGCAGCGGTGTTCCTGTGTACGTCTTGCTTGCCCCCCAGCAGCCCCCCAAGGTCTTGTCAGAGGTGCTCAGCCCTGACTTGGTACTTCAAGCCCTCTCCCTCATTCCCCTGCCACAATAAGCTTCATGAACGCACCACTCCTTAACGACACCTTCCTCAAAGCCTGCTTGCGTCAGGCCACCGACCACACCCCCGTTTGGCTGATGCGCCAAGCTGGACGCTACCTGCCCGAGTACTGCGCCACCCGCGCCAAGGCGGGCAGCTTCATGGGGCTGGCCACCAATGTGGACTACGCTACCGAAGTCACCCTGCAGCCGCTGGACCGCTATGCGCTGGATGCGTCGATTTTGTTCTCCGACATCCTGACCGTGCCCGACGCCATGGGCCTCGGCCTGTCGTTCGCCTTGGGTGAAGGTCCGAAGTTTGAGAAAGTGGTGCGCGACGAAGCCGCTGTGGCCGCCTTGGCGGTGCCCGATATGCACAAGCTGCAATACGTGTTTGACGCGGTCACCAGCATTCGCAAGGCATTGAAGGGCCGCGTGCCCCTCATTGGTTTTTCTGGCAGCCCTTGGACACTGGCTTGCTATATGGTCGAAGGTGGCGGCTCGGACGACTACCGTTTGGTGAAGAGCCTGATGTACAGCCGCCCTGACCTGATGCACCGCATCTTGGCCATCAATGCCGACGCGGTGGCCCTTTATTTAAATACCCAAATTGAGGCCGGTGCCCAAGCGGTGATGGTGTTTGACAGTTGGGGCGGCGTGTTGGCCGACGGCGCTTTCCAAGAATTCAGCTTGGCCTACACCCGAAGGGTTCTGGCGCAGCTGAAACGTAGCCATGATGGTGCTGTCATTCCCAGACTGGTGTTCACCAAAGGCGGCGGCTTGTGGCTGCCCGAGATGAAAGACCTGGACTGCGAGGTGCTGGGCTTGGACTGGACCATGAACCTGGGCACCGCCCGGCGTTTGGTCGGTGGCGAGGTCGGTGGACCTGGCAAAGCGTTGCAAGGCAATATCGACCCGAATATTCTGTTTGCGCCGCCCAAGCAGATCGCAACAGAGGTACATCGCGTGCTGGACAGCTTCGGCAAGCCCCATACCGATACCCTCACCACGGGCCCCACGCACATCTTCAACCTCGGTCACGGCATCAGCCAGTTCACGCCACCCGAGCATGTCAGCGCCTTGGTGGACGCGGTGCACAGCCACTCCAAAAAACTGCGTCAAGTCGCCTGAACAGCGCTTTTGACAAAAAAGTTTTACGTGACGCTTAGTAGTTATGCACAATTTTTTGGCGACTGCTTAACTAAGGACTTACACCCTCAAAAAAATTTGCAGATCTTCAGTTTTTATTTAAGTGTTTGATTTATATAGATTCCATGGTCTGCCAATTTTTCGTGCATTGTGTTCAAAGCCTTGATTTATCGGGCTTGCGGCGCCTGTCTTGCAAGCTGTCAACAAAGTTATCCACAGAATTTTGGGATGACTCTCAAAGCCCCTTCTCAATCAATGACTTAGCGCAATTTGTGAAGATTTGCATCAGTTTCACGCCGCAAATGAGGGCTTGACATGCGGAGAGAAATTTCTGTTCTGGTACCCACACCCGCTTACAGCCGATTAACGGGGCCATTGACTTACGAGACTGAGGAAGAGGTGCAAGTCGGTTGTCTGGTACGGGTGCCTTTGGGACAACGCGATACCTTGGGATTGGTTTGGCACCAAGCGCCTGAACAACCCCAAACTTCTTCCCCCACCCTCAAAACCATCCATTCGGTTTTGCATGGCATCCCCCCTTTGTCTGCCAATTGGTTGAAACTGATTGACTTCGCGGCCCACTATTACCAACGCAGCGCCGGTGAATTTGCCATGGCCTGCTTGCCGCCCTCCTTGCGAGACATGACTGCGCTGCAGTTTGAGCGAAAGCTCTCGCGCCTCAAACCCTTGGCATCCGTCAGCGCGGAAAAAGCTTTGGCGCCATCTCTCACCCCTGAACAAACGCAAGTGTTGGCGCAACTCGCCCAACACGGCGGCCCTTTTTTGTTACATGGCAACACCGGCAGTGGCAAAACCGAGGTGTATTTGCGCCGCGCGGCATTGGTGCTGGAAGATTCCCCCCAAGCCCAAGTCTTGTTGCTGGTGCCAGAGATCAACCTCACACCGCAGCTGGAAGCCAGGGTGCGCCAACGCTTCGCCCATTTAGGTGACACGGCCATCGTCGCCATGCACAGCGCCATGACACCTGCGCAACGCCTCAACAGCTGGTTGGCCGCGCACTTGGGCACGGCGCGTATTGTGCTGGGCACACGTTTAGCAGTGCTGGCCTCCATGCCTCATCTCAAACTCATCGTGGTCGATGAAGAGCACGACCCCAGTTACAAACAGCAAGAAGGTGCGCGCTACTCTGCCCGCGATTTGGCGGTCTACCGCGGCCAGCTCGAAGGCGCTCAAGTGCTGCTGGGTTCTGCCACGCCGTCGCTTGAGAGTTGGCACCACAGCCGAGCGGCGGTCGCGGGGCAGCCCGTGCCGCGCTACCAGCGCCTGTCCATGCCCAGCCGCGTGGGTGACGGCGCCTTGCCCTTGTTGCGGCGCGTGGACATGAACAACCAGCCACGCAAAACCTTGATCTCTGCCCCCCTGTTGGCCGCCATGCGCGAGCGCCTGGGCAGGCAAGAGCAGGTGCTGGTTTTGTTGAACCGACGAGGCTATGCGCCGGTCTTGCATTGCGCCGAGTGCGGTTGGAAAAGCGAATGCCCGCATTGCAGCGCCTACCGCGTGTTTCACAAAGGCGACCGCACTCTGCGCTGCCACCATTGCAGCCTGACCCAAGCCGTGCCGCGTGCCTGCCCTGCGTGCGGCAACCAAGACATTGCGGTGCTGGGTCACGGCACGGAAAAAGTGGAAGAGTTACTGGCCGAGATGTTGGCAGACCTTCAACGGCCGGATGGCTCGCCCCTGCGGGTGGCACGTATCGACGCCGACAGCACCCGCCTCAAAGGCGAATTGGTCAAGCAACT
Source organism: Bordetella parapertussis (assembly GCA_945899335.1). Lineage (GTDB taxonomy): Bacteria > Pseudomonadota > Gammaproteobacteria > Burkholderiales > Burkholderiaceae_C > Limnohabitans. The sequence continues at coordinate 6,239 of CAMDIP010000035.1, read as the reverse complement.
CGCCCAAGTGCATGACGGTGAAGTGGATGTGTTGGTGGGCACGCAAATGGTGGCCAAGGGGCATGACTTTCGCCGTGTCAGCTTGGTGGCAGCGCTGAACCCTGATGGCGGTTTGTTTTCGGCTGACTTTCGCGCACCCGAGCGGCTATTTTCATTGTTGCTGCAAGCCGCAGGCCGCGCAGGGCGAGACGCGCAACTGGGCGCAGCGCAGGCCTGTGAAATGTGGGTGCAAACCTTTCACCCCACCCACCCCGTTTTTGAATATTTAAAACGCCACGACTTTGCGGGTTTTGCGGCCCAGCAACTGCAAGAGCGCGAGCAAGCGGGTTTGCCACCCTTCAGTTTTCAGGCCTTGTTGCGTGCCGAGACGCGAACGCAGCAAGCCGCGCAAGATTTTTTGAACGCTGCCAAGGCTTTGGGTGAAGCACGTTTGGCTACCGATGCTGAAGTGTTAAGCGTTTACCCAGCCGTACCTATGAGCATGCAACGCGTGGCCAATGTGGAGCGCGCCCAAATGCTGGTGGAGAGCCATTCACGCAAGCATTTGCAGCAATTTTTAGCCGCATGGCAAGAGGACTTGCAACAGCTTCGCACGCAGCACAAAGCGGTGCTGCGCTGGGCCATCGATGTCGACCCGCTGGCAATTTAAGAGCTGCTTTTTAAGCCTTGTACCAAGCCACCCATGCCGAAAAGCTGGGGAAAGCCAAAGCGGTGGACAGCAAAATCACCCGCGTGATGCGAGCGCTGTCTGCGCCAAATCGCTCGGCCAGCAAGGCGGTGTTGCTGGCACAGGGCAAGGCGGCCACCAACACCACAGCCATCAATGCGGTTGGCGTGAGGGGCAGGCCCATCTGCATCAAACCCCAGCCCAAAGCGCACACCCACACGGGGTGAACCACCAACTTTAAGAAAACCAGCAAGGCGTCAACGCCACCGCGCTGCCAATGCCACCAACCATGCGCGGCAGGCGGCACGGGTCGCGCCAGCAAAGCACCGATGGTGAACAAAGCCACGGGTGCGGCTGCCCCCGCCATCAAACCCACGGTTTGGGTCAGCATCTCGGGCACAACCCAGGCATTGATCGACACCAAAGCACCCAAACCAATCGCCCATATCAATGGAATACTGAACACACTTTTGATAGCCTGAAGCAGCGCGGTGCGAGCGCCATGGGTTTGCGCTTGGTCTAAGCGCGACAAGGCAATGCAGACGGAGCTGGTGAAAAACAAATCTACGACGATGGTGACGATGGCTGGCCCCACCGCTGCAGGACCAAACAAGCTCAGCAACAAGGGCAGGCCCATATAGCCGGTGTTGGGAAAGGCCACAGCCATGGTGCCAAAGGCGGATTCGTTCCAGTTGTGATGGCGTCGAAGCGTCCACATGCCCAACAGCACCATCACCGTGGCACTGAGACTGTAGAGCAAGGCCACCGAGCCATCGAGCAGCTGCGCCATGGGCGTGTTCGCGCCAAAACGAAACAACATGCAAGGCAGTGCGAAATACAGCACAAAGCTGTTGAGCCCAGGAATGGCGTTCAGCGGCAACCAGCCCCGCTTGGCCGCCAAGTAGCCAGCCAGAACCAAGGCGAAAAAGGGAAAGGTGACACCCAAGATGGAAAGCATGTGGGTTGATTGTCATCGCTATGATGGATGGCTTTGCCGTATTCGCCGCCCCTTCTGTCACCTGCATGTCATCGGACCTGAATCTCCCCCAACTCGAAGCGGTCCACCATGTGCAAGGGCCTTGTCTTGTGCTGGCCGGTGCGGGTTCGGGCAAAACCCGCGTCATCACCCACAAGATTGGCCACCTGATTCAGCTGGGGCTGGAACCCGAGCGCATCGCCGCCATCACCTTCACCAACAAAGCCGCCGCCGAAATGCGCGAACGCGCCAAGAAACTGGTGGGTCGCGAGGCGCAAAAAGTGGTGATTTGCACCTTTCACGCTTTGGGTGTGCGCATGTTGCGGCAAAACGGCGAGGCGCTGGGACTGAAGAACAACTTCAGCATCTTGGATACCGACGATGTGACCTCCATCCTGAAAGACGCGGGCGGCACCACCGACGCGGCCACAGCCCGCCAATGGCAATGGGCGATCAGCCTGTGGAAAAACCAAGGCCTGAACGCTGCCATGGCCGAGGCGCAGGCCAGCAACGACAACGAACGCATCGCGGCACGCATCATGGCGCGGTATGAAGAACGCTTGAGTGCCTACCAAAGCGTAGACTTTGACGACCTGATTGGCCTACCGCTGAAACTCTTGCAGCAACACGCCGAGGTGAGAGAACAATGGCAGCAGCAAATGGGCCATGTGCTGGTGGACGAGTACCAAGACACCAACGCCACCCAGTACGAGGTGTTGAAACTGTTGGTGGGTGAGCGGGCGCGGTTCACCGCCGTGGGCGACGACGACCAGTCCATTTACGGTTGGCGCGGCGCCACTTTGGACAATTTGCAGCGCTTACCGCAAGACTTCCCCGCCTTGAAAGTGGTGAAGCTGGAGCAAAACTACCGCTCCACCAGTGCTATTTTGCAAGCCGCCAACAATGTGATCGGCCCCAACCCCAAGCTGTTCCCGAAAACACTTTTTTCAGAACTGGGCGCGGGAGAACCGGTGCGGGTGATGGACGCCGACAATGAGGAACACGAAGCCGAAAGGCTGGTCAACCGCATCCAAAGTCTGCGCGGTGGCAACGAAACAGGCGAAGGGATCAGCCAGTTTCGTGCGTGGAAGGACTTTGCGGTGCTCTACCGCGCCAACCACCAGTCGCGCATGCTAGAGAAAGCCTTGCGCAAAGCGGCGATTCCCTACAAGGTCTCAGGTGGCCAAAGTTTTTTTGACCGTGCTGAAATTCGCGACCTTTGCGCTTGGCTGCGTCTGTGGGTGAACAACGACGACGATCCGGCGTTTTTGCGCTGCGTCACCACGCCTAAGCGCGGCATCGGCCACACCACCTTGCAAAAGCTCGGCGAGTTTGCCAACCAGTACCGCATCAGCTTGTTTGAAGCGGTGTTCAGTCACTCGCTAGGGGCGGCGCTGCCTGCCAAAGCGGTGGGCAGCTTGCAAGCCTTTGGCAACGAGATCAACGATTTACAGTTTCGTGCCCGCCACACCCAAGGTACTGAAGCTGCGCTGACCCTTTTAACCGAGTGGCTCAAAGACATTGACTATGAAAAGCATTTGTACGACAGCGAGGAAAGCGAAAAACTCGCTGCCGCGCGTTGGGCCAATGTGATGGACTTCATCGACTGGATGGCCAAACGATGCGGTGGCGAGGCCGACGATGCGGCAGGCGTGAGCCTGATGAGTGAAAGCAAAAGCCTGCTGGAAGTGGCGCAAACCATCGCTCTCTTGTCCACGCTTTCAGAGCGCGAAAAAGACCAAGACGTGGTCACCCTCTCCACCTTGCACGCCGCCAAGGGATTGGAATGGCCCCATGTGATGATGGCTGGTGTGAACGAAGGCCTGCTGCCCTTCAAGCCCGAGGAAGACGGCGTGAGCTTGCAACAAGACGCCTTGAACCTGACACGCATTCAGGAAGAGCGGCGACTGATGTATGTGGGCATCACCCGCGCCCAGCGCAGCTTAGTGGTAAGTTGGAGCCGCAAACGTAAAAAAGGGCGCGAGATGGTGAGTGCACTGCCCAGCCGCTTCATCGCCGAGATGGCCTTGAACACCGCCACCACCAAAGAAGACCCGCGCGCCAGACTCAGAGCCCTGCGCGCCGAGTTCGCGCAACGCGTCGAAGCCGAAAAATCGGAAAAATCGGGGTCAGATCCCAATTAATTGAACGATGCGCTAACCTAGCGGTTTGTGCAGCTTTTAAAAAGGCTTGAGTCATGTCAGTTCATCCTCTACACAGTTCTGCCTCTGATGCGGTGTGGCAAGCCAAAGTCCATTTGGCTGGTGCCCTGCGCTTGGCGGTGCTCGATGGCTTTGAAGAAGGCATAGACAACCACTTCACTATGACCGTGCCAGGCCGCGACGACGCTTACCTGGTGCTGCCCTTTGGCAAGCATTGGTCCGAGGCCCGCGCCAGCGACTTGATAGTGTTCAACGAAGCAGGCGAAACCTTGGAAGGCGAGGGCGTGGTTGAGTTGTCGGCCCAATGCATTCACGCGCCACTGCACCGCCTCAGCGGCGCGAAAGTGGTGTTGCACACCCACCAGCCTTGGGCGACCGCGCTCAATATGCTGCAAGACAACCGCCTTTTGCCCGCCAGCCAAACCGCAGCGTTTTTCCATAACCGCATCGCCTACGACCACACCTACACCGGCTTGGCCAAAACCTTGAGCGAGGGCGAACGCTTGGCCACCATCCTGCAAGACAAGCAAGTGCTATTCATGAAAAACCATGGCGTGGTGACGGTGGGCAACAGCGTGGCGCAGGCCTATAGACGCTTGTACAAACTGGAAAAAGCTTGCCACACCCAGTTGCTGGCCATGGGCAGCGGCCAGCCGCTGCAAGTACTGAGCGAGGAAGTGATTGCCGAAGTGTTGCAACGCGCACCTGCTGACCGCCATCCAGTGTCTGAGCGTGAGCGCTTGTACTTTGAAGCCATGCTGCGGGTGCTTGACCGTGTCAACCCAGGTTACGCCGACTAACCCCGCTTACACCTAAGCCTAGGCATGAGCGACTTTGTCGAGTTTTTGGATGAGGTGTTTGCAGACCTAGGCCCCATCACCACGCGGCGCATGTTTGGGGCGCATGGCATCTATCACCAAGGTTTGATGTTCGGCTTGTATGCCAAGGGCCGTTTGTATTTGAAAACTGACGTCCACAACGTCGACCAATTTGTCGCGCAGTCCTCGCAAGCTTTCACTTTTGAGCAACGCGGCAAGCCGGTGAAATTGTCTTATTGGAGCGCACCCGACTTTGTTTTGGACGACCGCGAGCAGGCGGCACAGTGGGCTGGCAGCGCTTTAGAGGCCGCCATGCGTGCTCAAGAGGCCAAAGACCGGCACGCCTCTAGGCCACCTTGGCGGCAAGGCTAAACCACCCGCAACACAGGCTTATCGCCCTTTTTCTGCGCGACGCTGCCCACCACCGAGGCATGAGCAAAACCATGTTGGGCAAACACCGCCATCACCGCTTCCAGCGCATTGGGCGCACAACTCACTAGCAATCCGCCGCTGGTTTGTGGGTCGCTAAGCATGGCTTGGTCTACTTGCGAAAAACCTTCGGGCAACACCACTTCATCGCCATAACCCGCCCAATTGCGTCCTGAAGCGCCAGTAATGAAACCTTGTTGCGCCAAGGCTTTAACGCCATCCAACAAAGGCACGGACGACCAATCTATTTGCACATCTAAACGAGCGCCTCGCGCCATCTCCAAAGCGTGTCCTGCCAAACCAAAGCCGGTGACATCGGTCAAGGCATGAACGCCTGCCAGTGCAGCCAAGTCTGGGCCTGCGGTGTTCAGGCGCGTGGTGGTGGCGATCATTTGTGTATAGCCCTCAGCGGACAAAGCCTCTTTTTTCAATGCCGCCGACAAAATTCCCACACCCAGCGGTTTGCCCAAGACCAACACATCACCCGCTTGGGCCGAGGCATTGCGCTTGATGCGACTCGGGTGCGCCAAGCCCAACACCACCAAGCCGTAAATTGGCTCTACCGAGTCAATGCTGTGGCCACCCGCGATGGGTATGCCTGCGTCCTGACACACGCTTTGCCCACCCGCCAAAATGCGCCCAATCACCTCGGTACTGAGCACATTGACGGGCATACCCACCAAGGCCAAAGCGAAGATGGGTGTGCCGCCCATGGCATAGACATCGCTGATCGCGTTGGTGGCGGCGATGCGACCAAAGTCAAACGGGTCGTCCACGATGGGCATGAAGAAGTCGGTGGTGGCAATCAAGGCCTGGTGTTCATTGAGTTGGTACACCGCCGCGTCGTCTGCCGTGTCTATGCCCACCAACAGTTGAGGCGGCAAAGGAAAGCCGCTCATGCCACCCAAAATATCGTGCAACACGCCAGGGGCGATCTTGCAACCGCAGCCGCCCCCATGGGCCAAAGAAGTCAAACGAGGAGAGTTGTTTGCAGAAGAAATCATCGGGTAAATCTACCATGCGACCCCACTTCACTATGATCTGCCACTTGCAAGAAGTTTTGCACCTGTGCTGTGCCACCTGCTGGAGCGTTGTTTGGAAGTTTCATTTGTTGAAGAAATCAAATCTCTGCGCTTAGGCGAGGGCGACACTTTCCATGGCGAAGGTATTTTGGCGGTGACCAAGGC
>CAMDIP010000034.1 GCA_945899335.1 Bordetella parapertussis | reverse complement strand
CATCAAAGGCAAGGGCGTCAAAGTCCGCGCTTTGAGCTGATCACCGAAAAGCCGTTTTAATGGCCACCACCCATTCGGCTCAGTTTGCCGTGGGGGGGTAACGCCGCACCAGGTATTGCGCCACACACACCGGTTTTTCTTGGCCCTCGCACACCACGCTCACCTGCCATGTCAGTTGCCATGCGTCCCCAGCGATCTTCTCAAAGGCCTGCAAATGCAGCAACGCGCGTAACCGGCTGTTCACCCGCACCGGCGCCATGAAGCGCACTTTGTTCAGGCCATAGTTGACACCCGTGGAAGGCGTCTGCACGGTGTATGTGGTGCTGAAAAAATGCGGTATCAAAGCCAGTGTCAAAAAGCCATGCGCGACGGTTGCGCCAAAGGGGCCTTGGGCCGCACGCACGGTGTCCACATGGATCCATTGGTGGTCGCCCGTGGCCTGGGCAAAGCCGTCGATCTGCGCTTGTGTGATGGTGAGCCAGTCGCTCCAGCCGATGTCTTGACCCACGCAGGTGGCCAGCTCATCCCAGTTTAAAAAGCTTCGCATGCCGGTTATTCCTTCATGTTTCAGGCATAGGGGTTGGGCATGCCCAATCCCCGCAGAATGGTCACCTCTTGTGCCTCCATGGCCAATGCATCCGCCAAAGACGTTTCGTGATCCCATCCCTGGGCGTGCAAAGTGCCATGCACCAAAAGATGGGCGTAATGGGCGGCCAGCGTTTTGCCCTGTTCTTTGGCTTCTTGTGCCACCACGGGAGCGCACAGCACCAAGTCGGCCAGCACAGGTTGGGTCCCATAGGCAAAGGTCAACACATTCGTGGCATGGTCTTGCGCGCGGTAACTCTGGTTCAAGGCCAAGCCTTCAGCCTGGCCCACGATGCGCACGGTGATTTCAGCGTCGAGTGCCAGTGCGTGACGTATGCAGCGGGTCACGGTGTGGCGCGGCAGGGCTTGCCGGTGTCGGGCGGCATGGGGGATATCACCAAATTGCAGGGACAAGCTGAGACGGGGCAAGGCCATGGTTTCAGGTGCCTTCTTTGGCGCGCACGCGCTGGCGGTCGTAGGCGTCAACGATGCGCGCCACCATCGGGTGACGGACCACATCGGCACTGGTGAAGTGGGTCATGGCAATACCGGGCACCCGTTTGAGCACCCGTTCGGCATCGACCAATCCACTGAGGTGGCCTTTGGGCAGGTCAATTTGGCTCACATCGCCGGTCACCACTGCCTTGGACCCAAATCCCAAGCGGGTCAGAAACATTTTCATTTGCTCGGGCGTGGTGTTTTGCGCTTCGTCCAAAATCACAAAGGCATTGTTCAATGTGCGCCCACGCATGAAGGCCAGCGGGGCAATTTCCAGGGCATTGCGCTCAAATGCTTTTTGTACCCGCTCAAAACCCATCAGGTCGTACAAGGCGTCATACAAAGGGCGCAAATAGGGGTCGACTTTTTGGCCCAGGTCGCCGGGCAAAAAACCCAGTTTTTCGCCGGCTTCCACCGCAGGGCGGGTGAGCACAATGCGTTGCACGGTGCTGCGCTCCAGTGCGTCGATGGCGCAAGCCACAGCCAAATAGGTTTTGCCCGTGCCTGCAGGCCCAATGCCAAAGGTGATGTCGTGTTGGGCGATGTGTTCCAAGTATGCGCCCTGCGTGGGCGTGCGCGCTTGCAACTGGGTGCGCCGGGTCAGCAGTTGCACGGCCCCGTTGTCTCCCTCTGTCAGGCCCACATCGCCGGCCAGCATCCACTGCACTTGATCGGCTGGAATGGGCTTGGCGGCGCGCTCATACAGGGCTTGCAACACCTCCAGGGCTTTGCCGACTTTGGCCTTGGGGCCGTCGATCTTGAACTGCTCGTGCCGGTGCGCGATCTTGACTTGCAGCCCCAACTCGATGGTGCGCAAATGTTCATCCATGGCACCGCACAAGTGGCCGAGTCGGGTGTTGTTGGGCGGGCTGAATGTGTGGCGCAGAATCAAGTTGATAATCCGTTGAAATTTCCCCAATGATAGGCATTCAATGATCGGCAAGTTGAGCGGCACCCTCAGTGAAAAAAATCCGCCCCAAGTGATGGTGGATTGCCACGGCGTGGGTTACGAGGTGGATGTGCCTATGAGCACCTTTTACAACCTGCCCGCCGTCGGCGAAAAAGTGTCACTGCTGACCCATTTTGTGGTGCGTGAAGACGCCCAAATTTTGTATGGCTTTGGTTCGCCCGAAGAACGAACCGCCTTTCGCCAGTTGATCAAAATATCGGGCGTGGGCCCACGCATGGCCTTGGGTGTGCTCAGCGGTATGAGCGTGTCCGAGTTGGCCCAAGCTATCACCTTGCAAGAGGCGGGGCGCTTGGTGAAGATCCCCGGCATTGGCAAAAAAACCGCCGAGCGGCTGTTGCTGGAGCTCAAAGGCAAGATGGGCGCTGACTTGGGGCCGTCTTCGGCACCTGCGGGCGACAACACGCAAAACGACATTCTGCAAGCGCTGGTGGCGCTGGGTTACAGCGACAAAGAAGCCGCCTTGAGCCTCAAAGCCTTGCCGGCGGGCTTGGGTGTGAGCGAGGGCATCAAGTTCGCCCTCAAGGCCTTGGCCAGATAAGCAAAGCCATGAGCATTCAAACCGACAACTTTGGCGAAGACTTCAACCCTGCACCACGCGTGGTGTCAGCCGCGCCGGTGAGTCCGCGTGAAGAGGCGATTGAGCGTGCCTTGCGCCCCAAACTGCTGCAAGAGTATGTGGGCCAAGCCAAGGTGCGCGAGCAGTTGGAGATCTTCATTGGTGCAGCCCGCAACCGCGATGAAGCTCTCGACCATGTGCTGCTTTTTGGCCCGCCTGGCTTGGGTAAAACCACGCTCAGCCACATCATTGCGCAAGAGCTGGGTGTGAACCTGCGCCAAACCAGCGGGCCGGTGTTGGAAAAACCCAAGGACTTGGCCGCGCTATTGACCAACTTGGAAAAAAACGATGTGCTGTTCATCGATGAGATCCACCGCTTGTCACCTGTGGTCGAAGAAATTTTGTACCCTGCACTCGAGGACTACCAAATCGACATCATGATCGGCGAGGGGCCCGCAGCGCGCAGCATCAAGCTGGATTTGCAGCCCTTCACCTTGGTTGGGGCCACCACCCGCGCAGGCATGTTGACTAACCCGCTGCGTGACCGCTTTGGTATCGTGGCGCGGTTGGAGTTTTACAGTGCCGAGGAGTTGCAGCGCATCGTCATGAGGAGCGGCGGTTTGCTCAAAGCGCAGCTCGACGAACAAGGCGGCTTTGAGATCGCTCGTCGTTCACGCGGCACGCCACGCATCGCCAATCGGCTCTTGCGTCGGGTGCGCGACTATGCCGAGGTCAAGGCCGATGGGCGCATCACCCAAGCCGTAGCGCAGGCCGCCTTGGCCATGCTCGATGTCGATCCGCAAGGCTTTGACCTGATGGACCGCAAGTTATTGGAGGCCGTCATTCACCGCTTTGATGGCGGTCCCGTGGGCTTGGACAACATTGCCGCCAGCATTGGCGAAGAGCGCGACACCATCGAAGATGTGATCGAACCTTTTTTGATTCAGCAAGGTTTTTTACAGCGCACGCCGCGTGGTCGAATCGCCACCTTGGCCGCCTATCGGCATTTGGGGGTGGCAGCACCCCAGAGAGAAAGTGGTTTGTTTGGCGAGTGAGCGCTCAAGCGCTAGACTCGTCCTTGGAGGCTTCCAAATGCGCCTCATCCGCCCAGCCCACGATTTGTAGACCCTCAGGCGTCCATAGCAATCGATTGATGGCGGTATTGCGCAGACCCCAGGTTCGTGCCGCTTGTAAATCTTGTCGTGTTGCCATGCGGTACAAAATATCCAGAACACCGCCATGTGTCACCCACAGCACTTGCTGCCCTGCATGGGGCGATGCCAACTCGTGAATCATCGCTGCAATGCGGGCATTCAACATGATCAGGCTTTCACCGCCGCCTTGTGGCGTCCATTCAGGGTGACGCACCCGCCATTGTTCTGCTTCTTCTGGCCATTGGTGTTGAATGTCTTTCCAGGTATGGCCTTGAAAATCGCCAAAGTGACGCTCACGAAGGTGGGGGCGAGCTTCGATAGGTAGCTGTTTTGTCGAGGCTACGGCTTGTGCAGTATCAAAAGCGCGGCTTAAATCACTGGCATAGATGGCATGAATGTCTTCATGGGCTAAAGCATTTGCAAGTTGTTGTGCCTGCCAACGACCATGGTCATTGAGGGGAATATCAATTTGTCCTTGAATTCGGGTATCCACATTCCAAGCAGTTTCCCCATGGCGAATCGCCAAGATGCGTGTGATTTTCATGCTGGCGAGTTTAAAGGGCGATGTGAAGCCCCCTTTTATGGCTGGAGGATAAGCAGAACCTGTCAAATAGTGCAAAATAGCACGGTCGTTCTATTTTCAAGCAAATGCCTGTGACTTCACAACCCTCCATGACTGACATTCCCGATCCAGAGGCCGGCAACGGCAGGGCTCGGTTAATGCAAAAAGGGCAGCAAACCAAAAGCGCGATTGTCGATGCTGCTTTGGGTCTTGCCACCCAAATCGGTATTGAGGGGCTGAGTATTGGCGCGGTTGCAGAAGTGATGCAGATGAGCAAATCAGGTGTCTTTGCGCACTTTGGTTCTCGTGAAGAGTTGCAAATCTCTGTGGTTCGCGAATACCACCATCGATTTGAGTTGGAGGTGTTTTACCCCGCCATGCAAGAAGCTAGAGGACTGCCGCGTCTTCAAGCGCTATTTGCCAACTGGATGAAGCGAACGTCAGCAGAGATTGATTCGGGTTGCTTGTACATCAGCGGCGCCGCTGAGTTTGACGACAGACCTGGCCCTGTCAGCGATGCCTTGGCCAGCTCTGTCAAGACATGGCTCAGCGCGTTGCATCGCTGTGTATTGAAAGCGCGTGAAGCAGGTCATTTGGCTGAGAACACGGACGCAGCCCAAATGTCATTTGAGCTTCACGGCTTGATATTAGCCTTGCATTACGAAGCCCGTTTTTTGAAAACCGATAAAAGCTTGGACCGCGCTCAGCGCGGCTTTGAACATATTTTGTTGCGCTACGGCGCTTCACCAACCTGAGGAAAGACCGACCATGCCAAGCTACACCCCGCCATTGCGCGATATGCAATTTGTGATGAATGAAGTATTGGATGTACCCACGGTGCTTAAGAGCTTGCCCACCCACGCAGAGCTTGACGCGGACACCATAGCCGCCGTCTTGGAAGAAGGGGGTAAATTTGCCTCTGAGGTCTTGATGCCCTTAAATCAAGTGGGTGACAAGCAAGGTTGCCAGCTAGACAACAAAACCCATGAAGTCACCACACCCAAAGGCTTCAAAGAAGCTTTCGCACAATTTGCGCAAGGTGGATGGCCCGCGCTCAGTTGCGATCCTGCCTATGGTGGTCAAGGCTTGCCGATTGTGGTTAACCAGTGTTTTTATGAAATGCTCAACAGTGCCAACCAAGCGTGGACTATGTACCCAGGACTGACCCACGGCGCGTATGAATGCTTGCATGCCCATGGCACAGAAGAACAAAAGCAGATGTACCTACCGCGTCTCACCAATGGCGAGTGGACGGGCACCATGTGTTTGACTGAATCCCACTGCGGCACCGATCTGGGCTTGCTGCGCACCAAGGCCGAGCCGCAAGCGGATGGCAGTTACAAACTTACTGGCAACAAAATTTTCATCAGTGCAGGTGAGCATGATCTGGTGAGCAACATTGTTCACTTGGTGCTGGCGCGACTGCCAGATGCGCCTGTGGGCAGCAAAGGCATCAGTTTGTTTGTGGTGCCTAAGTTCTTGGTCAACAGTGACGGCAGTTTGGGCGAGCGCAATGCCATTTACTGTGGTGGCTTAGAACACAAGATGGGCATTCATGGCAACGCCACTTGCCAGATGGTGCTCGATGGCGCAGTCGGCACCTTGGTGGGTCAACCGCACAAAGGCTTGGCGGCGATGTTTGTGATGATGAATGCCGCTCGCATTGGTGTGGGCATGCAATCGCTGGGTTTGACCGAAGTGGCGTATCAAAATGCTTTGGCTTATGCCAAAGACCGCTTGCAGTCCAGAAGCCTGTCTGGGGTGAAAAGCCCAGACAAACCAGCCGACAGCATCTTGGTTCATCCCGATGTTCGCAAAATGTTGTTGACCGCCAAAGCCTATGCAGAAGGTGGTCGCGCTTTGAACCTTTACTGCGCGTTGCTGATCGACCAAGAGTTACACCACCCCGATGAAGCTGTGCGAGCTGAGGCACTAGAGATGGTGGCCATGCTCACGCCCATCGTCAAAGCCTTCATCACCGACAACGGATGGATAGCTACCTCATCGTGTATGCAAGTGTTTGGCGGTCATGGTTTCATCCACGAATGGGGCATGGAGCAATTCGTACGGGACTCACGTATCAATATGATTTACGAGGGCACCAACACCATTCAAAGTTTGGATCTGCTGGGACGCAAGGTGCTGGGCAACCAAGGCGCGACATTGAAGAAGTTTGGCAAACTCATTGCCATTTTGGTTGCGGATGAAACCGAGAACGAAGACATGGCTGAGTTCATCCAGCCTTTGGCAAAGTTGGGCCAGCAAATGACCCAGTTCACAGGTGAAATTGGCATGAAGGCGATGTCGAATGCGGATGAAGTAGGTGCTGCAGCGGTCGATTACTTGCGCGTCACAGGCCATTTAGTGTTTGCCTATTTCTGGGCGCGTATGGCCAAAGTAGCCTTGCAAAAAATCGCCGATGGCAGCCGTGACCCGTTTTACAAAGCCAAATTACAAACAGCCAGGTTTTACTTTGCCAAGTTGTTGCCAGAGACGGCGAGTTTGATGCAAGCTGCTCGCGCAGGAAGCGCCGTGTTGATGGACACCCAAGACGTTTTTGCTTAAATACCTACCCACCAAGGAGACACCGATGAAAAAAATCTTTACTGCTTTGCTGAGCATGGCTGCCATGACAGCTTTTGCCCAAATGACCCCCGTTGGTTTGTGGCACACCATTGACGATGAAACCAATCAACCCAAAGGGGAAGTGCGAATTTTTGAAAAAGACGGTGCCTTGGTAGGTGTCGTGGGACGCGCACTCAAAGAAGACCCCAATGCCAAGCCCAACTGCGACAAATGTGTGGATGACCGTAAAGGTCAACCCATCATTGGCATGGAGATTTTGCGAGGCTTAAAGCGCGAAGGCAAAGAAGCGGATAACTTGTGGGCGGGTGGCGCAAAAATTCTCGACCCCACAAACGGCAAGCTATACACCGTGAAAATAGTGCCAATTGAAGGCGGCAAACGCTTGCAAGTGCGCGGCTATATTGGACCAATTTATCGCACCCAGTTTTGGAGTCGCGTTGAGTAATTCAAATAAAAATATTTCTGATATGAACTTAGTCTTGCAGCACTTCGAAAGTGGCGTTTTAACGCTGACTCTCAACCGCGTTGACAAAAAAAATTCGCTTACCTCGGTCATGTACGCTGAATTGGCTCAAGCCTTGGCGTCTGCTGAAGCGGATGCACAAACCAAGGTTGTGCTAATTCAAGGCCATGAAACTGTTTTCAGCGCGGGTAACGACATTGCCGACTTTCTTCAGCAACCTGCAGCAGGTGAAGACTCGCCTGTTTTTCGTTTTTTGCGAGGCATTGCGGTTTTTGCAAAGCCCTTGATAGCCTCTGTTTGTGGACCGGCTGTGGGTGTTGGCACCACCATGCTGCTTCATTGCGATTTGGTTTATGCAGGGGATAACGCTGCGTTTTCTATGCCGTTTGTGAACTTAGGCTTGTGCCCTGAGGCCGGCTCCAGCCTGCTGGCGGTCCAGCTCATGGGCTACCAGCGAGCAGCTGAAGCCTTGTTGATGGGTGAACCCTTTTTGGCTGAAACAGCCTTGGAAATAGGGTTGGTCAGCAGAGTGCTGCCACCCGCTGAGACCAATGCCTATGCCCAACAGCAAGCCCGCAAAATGGCGACCAAGCCTTTAACCTCCTTGATGGAAACCAAACGCTTGATGAAAGCGGGTCTCACGCCGCAGTTGTTGGAGCGTATCAAGCAAGAAGGTGTGGTCTTTGGCCGCATGCTCAAAGAGCCAGCTGCGATTGAAGCTTTCAGCGCATTCATGGAAAAGCGCAAGCCGGTTTTTAACTGATCAAGTGTCTTTGCGTTGAATGTGTCGGGGCTTACCTTGGGCATCAATCGCGACATAAGTGACCATGGCCTCGGTCACTTTCAAGTACGTGCCTTGCAAAGTGAAGCGCTCGGCAAACACTTCTACCTTGACGGTGATGGAGGTATTGCCGATCCGGGTGATGGTGCTGAAAAAACTCAAAATATCACCCACTTTGACGGGCTGCTTGAACACAAATTCATTGACTGCCACCGTAGCTAAGCGACCGTTGACATAGCGTGCTGGCAAGACCGCACCAGCCAAGTCAACCTGCGCCATAACCCAACCACCAAAAATATCGCCATTCGCATTGCAATCGGCTGGCATGGGGATGACTTTGAGGACCAACTCTTGGTCTGTGGGAAGGGCTTTGACAGTAAAGCGCAGGTCGTGGGTATCGGTCACAGGCACAATCCTAGTTGTTCATTCTTTCGCTATTGTGCTGTATGCGCCCTTCTGCTACCTCTTCGCCTGCTCTGCCTGATACTGCCACGCCCCCACCGACGGTCTCTGATTGGCACACCTTGGCACGTTTGTTCCCCTATTTATGGGAATACAAATGGCGCGTGATGGCTGCGCTGTCATTCATGGTGGGTGCCAAGTTGGCCAACGTAGGCGTACCCATACTGCTTAAAAACTTGATCGATCAAATGACACCGCAGCCCACAGGTGTGCAAATGCTGTTGGTGGTGCCCGTTGCCCTGCTCATTGGCTATGGCTTGCTGCGTTTATCTGTTTCTGCATTCACCGAGTTGCGTGAATTGATTTTTGCCAAAGCCACACAAGGTGCTGCTCGCACCATTGCCTTGCAAACCTTCCAGCATTTGCACGAACTGAGTTTGCGTTTTCACCTCGAGCGTCAAACCGGTGGTATGAGCCGTGACATTGAAAGAGGTGTGCGCGGCATTGAGTCGTTGATTGCCTATTCGCTCTACAGCATCGTGCCGACCTTGATCGAGGTGCTGTTGGTGCTGAGTATCTTGGGTATACAGTTTGACAAGTGGTACGCCATCATCACTTTGTGCGCTTTGGGTTTGTATATTTATTTCACCGTGACAGTGACGGAGTGGCGAACCCAGTTTCGCAAGCAAGTCAATGAGTTGGACTCCAGCGCCCATACCCGCGCCATCGACTCTTTGCTCAATTACGAGACCGTCAAGTATTTTGGCAATGAGGGCTTTGAAGCCAAAAGGTATGACGAAAGTCTGGACAAATTACGCTTGGCCCGTATCACAGCCCAAAATTCATTGAGCGCCCTCAATATGGGCCAACAACTCATCATCGCTGTGGCTTTGGTGACCATGCTGTGGCGAGCTACGCAAGGCGTGGTCGATGGGCATTTGACCTTGGGCGACTTGGTCATGATCAACGCTTTCATGATTCAACTCTATATACCGTTGAATTTTTTAGGTGTGATTTACCGCGAGATCAAACAAAGCCTGACCGATTTGGACCGCATGTTCAAGTTGCTAGAAAAGGAACGTGAAGTTGCTGATGCACCCAACGCACAACAGCTTGGTCTTGAGAGTCCACCCAGCATTGCGTTTGAGCATGTCCATTTTGCCTATGAGCAAAACAGACCTATTTTGCAAGACGTGAGCTTCACCATTCCTGCAGGTAAAACAGTGGCCATTGTGGGTCCCTCGGGTTCGGGCAAGTCAACTTTGGCTCGCTTGCTTTTTCGTTTTTATGACGTTCAGCAAGGGGTGGTTCGCATCGATGGACATCCCTTAAATCACTTGACACAAGCGAGTGTGCGTCAGGCCATTGGCATCGTTCCGCAAGACACGGTGTTGTTCAACGACACGGTCTACTACAACATCGCTTATGGTCGGCCCTCTGCTTCTCGCGAAGAGGTCGAGCAAGCCGCACGTGCAGCACGCATCCATGACTTTATTGTGTCCACCCCCTTGGGTTACCAAACCATGGTGGGAGAACGGGGCTTGAAGTTGTCCGGCGGTGAAAAACAACGTGT
>CAMDIP010000033.1 GCA_945899335.1 Bordetella parapertussis | reverse complement strand
TCCGCGCCATCTTTGACGAAGTCGCCTAAGTTGATATTGCGTAATCCCACGGTGCCGCTGAATGGTGCCACGATGCGCATACGCTCCCAGCGCGCACAGGTAAGCGCCACTTGGGCTTGTGCGACTTGCAAATTGGCTTGGCTTTCATCCAGCGAGCGCTGGGCAATAAAGCCTTGGGCAACCAAATCTTGGTTGCGCTTGTGGTTGGCTTGGGTGATGGACATTTGCGCTTGCGCTTGTTGAATTTCGGCTCGCTGCAAAGTGTCATCGAGTTGCACCAACATTTGCCCTTTGCGCACTTGGCTGCCGTCGGCAAAACCCAAAGCCACAACGCGGCCCGCGACTTCAGGTCGCAGCATGATGTTTTGGCGTGACTTCAAAGTACCCACGGTTTGCGCATCGTCGCGCAAGGCAGATTGTTCGACTTTGGCGACTTCAACGCCCATGGCGCGAGGCGGTCCTGCAGGAGCGCCGCCAGGGCCGGCACCAGGTGCGCTAGCAGGCGCTGCAGGTTTGGCGCCAGTAGCAGCGGGCGCAGAGGATGTAGCGGGTTTGTTTTGGTACCACCAGCCGCCCACAGCTGCCACCGCAATGCCAGCAACCGCAAATGCGGTGATCATGTTTTTCGAAGCCATAAGTGATCAAAAACCCTTGAAAGATATCAGGTCATTATCAACCTGATTGAACCGTCAAGACACCTTGGTTTGCCAAGGTATCAGCCCGTTCATTTCCAGGGTCTCCCGAATGGCCTTTGACCCAGCGCCACTCAATGTGGTGTCCGCTCTGAGACACCACCTCGTCCAAAACTTGCCAAAGATCCGCATTTTTGACAGCCTGCTTGGAGGCGGTACGCCATCCCCGCGCTTTCCAACTGGGCAGCCATTCCGTGATGCCTTTGCGAACATACTCGCTGTCTAGGTAGAGGTGCACCTGACAGGGATGCTTCAAGGCTTGCAGGGCTTGAATCACCGCCATCAATTCCATGCGGTTGTTGGTGGTGTGCAATTCACCACCATACAAATCACGTTCGGTTTCGCCATAACTCAAAAAAGCGCCCCACCCACCTAGGCCGGGGTTGCCTTTGCAAGCACCATCGGTATAAATAGTGACCAGCTTCATGGCCTGTGCTCGCTTGAGTTCACTGTGGGAACTGCGCTGACAGCGGTCTTGCGGGCCGCCTTTTTCCATTTTGGGCTGATGAGATGCATACCGCGTACGCGTTTAATGGCTACCAAAAAATACACCGAACCCAAGACGGGCCACCAACGGTCACCGGCTTTGTCCATCCAAGCAAAGCGTTGCAACCACTTGTCCGACTCAAAAGAGGGCCGGTAAGCCCCAAAACACCCGCCTTCGATATCAAAACTGAGCAAGCGCAACCAATCCCTCAAGCGCCAAGACGCGAGAAAGTCGACTTGCGGGGGCAGAAAGGGGGCTTGCCAACCCAAGCGGGAATAGGCCTTGGCGCGTTGTTGGCGAAGCCCCCAAAGGCTCAGCGGGTTGAAGCCGCAAATCACCACTCGACCATCGGGCACCAACACCCGTGCGACTTCACGCAAACAACTGTGCGGATCGCGGCTGAGCTCTAGGGTGTGAGGCATGACCACCAAATCAAGGCTTTGCTCGGAGAAAGGCAAAGCCACATCATCGGTCAACAAACTGGGCACAGCGCCCTTGGTGGGCTGGTTTTCACTCACCCAGCAGTGCCGTATGCGACTGCTTTGCAGAGCTGGCAGGCTTGACAAACCCAACTGCAAAGCGTGGTAGCCAAAGATGTCGGCAATGACCTTGTCAAACTGGCGAGACTCCCATTCGCGCAGGTAGGTGCCGGCAGGTGTTTGCAGCCAATCGTTCAAGTCCAAAGAGGTTTCTATAATTTGAGGATCCATGAAAAACCAATATCACCGACAACGCTTGGGCGTTTTGTATTTGCTGCCCATTCTATTCAGCCTTCTTTCGCTCTCCTCTATCCCTGCCTATGCACAGTCAAGCCAAGCTGATGCACCGATAGAAACCACCGAACTGCAAGCCCTGCCGGACACGGCGCCAAGCGGCCACACCGCCACCGAGGTGGCAATTCCTGCAGACCTGTGGACGCGCATACGCCGTGGCTTTGCCATGCCAGACCTGCAAGTTGACATGGTGCAAGAGCGCGAGCAGTGGTATGCCAACCGACCCGATTACATCGAGCGCATGACGGCCCGCTCAAGCAAATACCTCTACCACATCGTTGAAGAAATTGAACGCCGTGGAATGCCTACCGAATTGGCTTTGCTGCCGTTTATTGAAAGTGCGTTCAATCCTCAGGCGGTGTCTTCTGCCCGCGCCAGTGGCATGTGGCAGTTCATGCCGCGCACCGGCAAAGACTTTGACTTGAAACAAAACGCTTTCCGCGACGATCGCCGCGACGTGCTCGCCTCGACCCGCGCAGCACTGGACTATTTGCAGCGCCTGCATGGCATGTTTGGCGACTGGCACTTGGCTTTGGCCGCCTACAACTGGGGTGAAGGCAATGTGGGCAAAGCTGTCAACCGCAACCTCAAAGCGGGTCAAGGCATCGCCTACACCGACTTGCGCATGCCAGCAGAGACCCGCCTGTATGTTCCCAAATTGCAGGCGATGGAAAACTTGGTCGCCAATCCACAGGGCAAAGGCATTCAACTGCCCTCCATTCCGAATCACCCCTACTTCCAAACCGTGCCCTTGCCTCGGGACATGGATGTGGCCTTGGTCGCTCGCTTGGCGGAAGTGCCTGTTGAAGATTTCAAAGCCCTCAACCCTTCGGCACACCGGCCAGTTTTGTTGGCGGGGGGTACATCTCAAATTCTTTTGCCTTGGGACAGCGCCGAAATTTTCAACCGCAATATGTCTGCTTATGAAGGTCGCTTGGCGAGTTGGACAGTCTGGGTGGCGCCCAAAAACATGAAGGTTCCAGAGGCCGCCAAAAAAGTGGGCATGAGCGAAGAAGACATGCGCAGTGTCAACAAAATACCGCCACGAATGCTCATCAAAGCTGGCTCTGCCCTGTTGGTTCCGCGTCCTAGCAAACAAGAAAAAGACGTCACCTCCAAAGTGGCGGATAACGGCCAACTGAATTTGGCCCCCGAAGTCGTTTTGCGCAAGCGAGTCATCAAGGCGCGCAAAAAAGACACTTTTGGCAGCGTTGCCAAGCGCTACAAAATCGCGGCAGCCGATGTTGCCAAGTGGAATAATTTATCGCTTGACAGCGCCCTCAAGCCAGGTCAAAAACTGGTGTTGATGCTGCCTGGCAAAGCCGGTGGCAAAAATAAAAAAGCCCTACAAAGTAAAAAAGGATAAGACTACATTCGAAAGCGTTGCTTGGCTGCGCGAACAAATTCGTTGTTCACTGTGCCCTGCCAAGCCAGTGTGGCAGACAAGAGGCGGGGGTCAAGCAACCGAAGCATACGCAGGCTGACCTGCTGAGCCTCGGGTGTGAGCAGACCATCCAGCGAATAGCTTTCACGCAGGTTATCAACGGCATTTAAATACACCAAACGGTCTGCCACCACGGGGTTGTCCACCATGTTGCGCAACAGATCCGAGGGACCTGCGGTTCTCAACCATTTAAGACAACGCACCACCGCTGACACCAGGGCCTGACAAGTTTTGGGGTGCTGCTGCACCAAAGCTTGGGACACAAGCAAGCAGTTGCCCGATAAAAGACCACCAAACACCTGCTGGGTTTGCTTGAGGGTTCGAAAGTTGCTGACCACGGTTAAATCGTCCTTCTTTTCCAGTGCTGTCATCACGGGGTCTGAGGCAAACAAGGCATCCACAGCGCCACTGCGTGCGGCCACCAAGGCGTGTACCGATGAATTGAGATAGATCCATTGGATGTCGTTGGGTTTGATCCCCGAGCGCAGCATACTGAACGACAGGCAACGTTGTGCAGAGCCCTCTGCATCCATCAAACCGATACGCTTGCCACGAAGATCGGCCATGGTTTTGAAATTGGGAACGTTTTTGTTAGAAACGCCCAAGGCCCATTGAGGCGTGCGGGCAATTTGTGCGATGCACACGGCATCAAACCCTTTTTGTTTAAGAATTAAGGCGCTATCGTAAGAGGCGGACATCACATCGATCGTGGCTTGCGTCAAGGCAGCCATGGCGGCGGTTTGGCTGGCCTGCTCCACCCATTCAATCTCCAAACCTTCGGCTTTGAAAAAACCCAACTGCTCTGAAAGCAGCAAGGGCAAATGGGCTAAGGATGTGCGGTCGTCTAAAACCAAAGTCAAGCGGGTTTTGTCAGGACTGGCCTTGGCTGACAAAGGCGATAGTGTTAAAGAGGCAGCCAAAGCTGAGCAACCCATCAACCATTGGCGCCGGTGCATAGAAAAAAGATCGGTAAATCGCGAATCTGGCATGCTCATCAGCATAAGCACTTACAGAAATCAGCGCATCAGGTACACCCCTGTTGGTGAAAACCTTAGGTGCTGCGCCTGTCAATCAAAGCATGGGCAATAGTGCCTAAATCTACATATTCCAACTCGCTGCCAACCGGCACCCCACGCGCCAAGCGTGTCACCACCAAGCCTTTGCGTCTAAAGACCTCACTCAAAACGTGGGCTGTGGCCTCCCCCTCGGCGGTGAAATTGGTGGCCAAAATCACCTCTTGCACCAAGCCATCGTCCACCCTTTGAATCAGCTTTTGCATACCAATATCATTCGGTCCAACGCCTTCAATCGGGCTGAGTTTGCCCATCAACACAAAGTAAAGCCCCTGATAAGCCAAGGTTCTCTCCAGCGCCGATTGGTCTGAAGGCGTCTCCACCACACACAAACGCGTGGCGTCACGCTGCGAGTCTTGGCAGGTGGCGCAAATTTCAAACTCGGTCAGGGTATGGCAACGCTGACAATGCTTGACGGCCTCCACGGCATTCACCAAGGTTCGCGCCAGCAACTGGGCGCCCTCGGGGTCGTGTTGCAACAAGTGGTAGGCCATGCGTGAGGCAGAGCGCTGCCCTACACCCGGCAAACGCCTGAGGGCTTGGACCAAGGCCTCTAGGGCGCTGTTATCGCGCATTAAAAGGGCAGCTTCATGCCGCCTGGCAAGCCGGGCATTCCACCAGTTAATTTGCCCATCTTGGCCTCGGTGGCTTCCTCGACTTTTCGAGCGCCATCGTTGAATGCGGCGGCAATCAGGTCTTCCAACATGTCTTTGTCGTCGCCCATGAGGCTGGGATCAATCGTGACGCGTTTGACTTGGTGCTTGCAGGTCATGAGGATTTGCACCATGCCGGAACCGGATTCGCCGGTGACCTCGATGAAAGCCAATTCTTCTTGGGCTTTCTTTAAGTTTTCTTGCATGGCTTGGGCTTGTTTCATCAGGCCCGCGAGTTGTCCTTTGTTGAACATGGTGGTCTTTCAGTGGTCGAGGAGTCTTAGGGTGCCAGGAATGATCTTGGCGTCGTATTCATTCATCAGGCGTTGCACGCTGGGGTGGTTAAGGATATCTGCTTCGGCTTGTGCCAAGCGTTGCTGTTGAAGCGCGGTGATGCGCCGAGCTGGTGAGTCTTGTACAGGGCCTTGCATCACTTGCAAATTCACAGCATGACCCAAGGATTGCAGCGCTAACTGCAGTCGCTCGCGGTTGCTGGCACTGTTGAGGGACTCGCTTTCAATTTGCAAATGCCATACGCCATCGGCTTGCGCCGTCAGCTGTGACTGCATGGCCAGCTCGCGTGTCATGGCTTGAATCAATTGGGCTTTCACCATCTCTTGCACTACCGACAGCCATTGCTCACCCAAGGGAGAGTCGCTTGGTGTAGGGGCGACTGTGACGGTCTCAGGCGCTGTTTTCAGTGTTTTTTTTTCAGCCTCGGCCTTGGCTGGTTTAAAGGCCAGCAATCGCAACAACACCATGGTCAGTGCAGCGTATTCATCGGGCGCCAAGCCTAAATCAGCGCGTCCGTGCAAGCAGATGCTGTAGAGCAACTGGGTTTCGTCAGCAGGCATCAATTGGGATAAATCGGCGATGCGCTGCACATCAGGGTCAGGGTCGTCGCTGGCAGCGGTTTGCACTGTGGCTTGGTGAACCGCCATGCGCTGCAAGACCATGCCCATCTCTTCCAACAAAGAACTGGCCGAGAGCCCCAAGTGACGCAGCGACTCGCAGGTTTGCACCACCAAAGCACCATTCCCATGGGCCAAAGCCTCGATCAAGGTGAACACATGGCTGCGGTCCACGCTGCCCAACATATCGCGCACCACTGCTTCGGCCAAAGCGCCGTTGCCAAACGCGATGGCTTGGTCGGTCAGGGACAAAGCGTCGCGCATGGATCCCCTAGCGGCACGGGCCAACAAGCGCAAAGATTGCACATCGGCTTGCACCTGCTCGTCGGCCAACACTTGCGTCAGGTGCTCGACGATGGTCTCAGGCGCCATGGGTCGCAAATTGAAT
This sequence comes from Bordetella parapertussis, assembly GCA_945899335.1. Classification (GTDB taxonomy): domain Bacteria; phylum Pseudomonadota; class Gammaproteobacteria; order Burkholderiales; family Burkholderiaceae_C; genus Limnohabitans. The sequence continues at coordinate 3,962 of CAMDIP010000033.1, read as the reverse complement.
TGCAAACAGCGCGACAACACGGTGACAGGCACTTTGTGTGGGTCGGTGGTTGCCAATACAAACTTCAAATATTCGGGCGGCTCTTCCAGGGTTTTCAGCATGGCATTGAACGCGGTGTTGCTGAGCATGTGCACCTCGTCAATCATGAAGACTTTGAAGCGCCCTTGCACCGGTTTGTAGGCGGCTTGCTCTAGCAACTGTTGAATCTCATCCACGCCTCGGTTCGATGCAGCATCTAGCTCTGTGTAATCCACAAACCTGCCTGAATCAATGTCCAAACAGGCAGAGCAAACGCCGCAGGGCTGATCGGTGATACCGGTTTCACAGTTCAAAGACTTTGCCAAGATACGAGACACCGTGGTTTTGCCCACGCCACGGGTGCCGGTGAACAAATAGGCATGGTGCAGGCGTTGTGAGCGCAAGGCATTGGTCAGCGCTTGCACGACATGCGACTGACCCACCAATTGGGTAAAGGTCTTGGGACGGTATTTGCGAGCGAGCACCAGGTAGGACATGGCTTGATTCTACGGGGCGTACAATTTGCATTGACGGGCCTTCCCACATGGGGAAGCGGCCAACCGGGTCAGGTGGGGAACCAAGCAGCCCTAACTGTGGAGCCAGTGCTGGGGTCAAGGCTCGTCACCTTCAACTGTCCGGGCTTTCAAAAACAAGCACTTACGTTGTTTTGAAGGCAAGTCAAGCGCTTTTGTATCACCTGAGTGTGTCACGTAACCTCAACGTGGAGCATTCATGGCTGGACTCACAGGACTATTTCGCCGGGGAACGACGTACTACATGCGTGTTGTTCTGCCCCTTGACCATCCCCTACGAACAGAACGTCCATCCGGGCGCATCGTCATCTCGCTAGGCTCAAGTAATTACCGTGAAGCACTGTCCAAGGGATATACCAAACGGGCTGAAATCCTTGCAGGGGCCATCTATGAAACCGTGCCGACTGCGTCATCACTTGCGCCTCGCATTCATAACCTTGTCAGCCCTACCCTCACCCTACAGGAACTGCATCTGCGCTGGCAAGCGTCAAAACATACATCCGAAGATTCATCCCGCGCATGTCTTCGTGCAATCCATCTGTTTGAGGAGTTTTCTGGTAAGGTAAAGCTGACCCAGATCAATCGTGACATAGGGGATAAATTTCGCTCATGGCTTCAGCAGCAACCCACCTCTTCAAAGACGGCACGCGACCGCTTGGTTTGGGTCAAAAGTCTGCTGAACTTTGCAAGCCAAGACCTTGAGTTGATCCCTAAGAATCCTTGGCGTGGTTTGGACATAAAGGCACACACTGAAGCACCTCGACAGCCGTGGTCGGATGAGTCACTGACAAAACTCTTCAACCATCCTATTTGGAAAGAAGGACTGATCCCAAATGAAACTAAGGCTGGTGGATCGGCTGCGTACTGGATACCCCTTTTGGCTTTGTACTCTGGGGCCAGATGCTCTGAACTGTGCCAACTGCGAACGGATGACATCAAAAAAGAGTCTGGTGTGTGGATGATGCAAATCCATGACGGTGACCCTACCCAGCGGATCAAAACCAACGCTGCAAGAAGAAGCATCCCCGTCCATGATGAAATCTTGAGGCTTGGGTTTGTCCAATACTGCGAGTCAATGACACCGGGTAGCCTTTGGCCTAATCTGCCGAAACGAGAAGGCAAAGCTGGGGGCTATTTCAGCCAGTTCTTCGGGGAGCTTCGCGCAGAGCTTGGCATACCGCCATCTATGAGCTTTCACAGCTTTCGGCACAGCGCAAGAACAAACCTTGTGTGCGCTGGTGTTGCTGAGTCAGTTATTGACAGACTTCTTGGACACATCGGCACTGGTAGCGTTGGGGCCAAGGTTTACACACACCTGTCGCAGCAGACTCTTCAGGCTGCAATCAACAAATTACCATCAGTAACAAGATTTTTTAGTCCTTATCTGTACCAAACAGACATTTCAAAACCTTCCCTTAAAAACCCATCCACTTGAAGACATTAAAGGGTCAAATATCGCGCAATGGTTTTGTATAAATAAGACAGATAAAAAGTGTTCGTACTCGTTCAATTTACCCCTTAAAGAATACTAAATCAGTGCAAATAAAATTAATGCATGTTTAAACGTTTATAGCTATAAAAAATAGGGTAGACTTACATTAATTAATCTTTAAGATAGCAATACTGTTGCAAGTAAGGGCTGATCCGGCCCTATCGCCTTGAACGCAAGCTAAAGGGCGTTTTGAAGTTTTGGGATTGGAGCCAAAACAATTTTGGGCCTCCTATGTATTGGGAGATAGAGCTAAGTGAGAAACAGAAGTCCCAAGGGTCTCACAAGGTACAGATGTTTGCGAACACACAGAGGTGTGTCGCGTACCTGTGCCTTTTTACGCGCTCACCTCTCCAAACGTTGGAGATATAAGTGGTTAATGACCAAAAAAACGCAGCTTCACAACAAGCGCAATACCCTGAGCTTCCTCTTTTAGCTGCAAAGCTAGGACTGGCAGGACATCAGATACACAAACTCAAAGACGGTTACCTCGTCTATCGATTCAACCTTGTCAAGCATTGCTCAGACTATGCAGAGCTTGTCGCATTTTCAAAAAAAGTAGGAATCTTGAAATGAATACCTCTCATCCTTTAAATGCAATAAAAGCATTTCTCAGCAGATTCGTGATCTACCCCTCAGAGCATGAGCTAATTGCTCATACTGCGTGGATTGTTCATACTCACCTGATGCACGAATGGGATACCACTCCTCGCCTTGCATTTCTATCAAGTGAGCCTGCAAGTGGTAAGAGCCGTGCGTTGGAGGTGACCGCCCAGCTTGTCCCAAGAGCCATTGAACCAGTGAATGTCTCGCCTGCGTATTTGTTCAGAAGAACTGCAAGTGCCGACGGACGGCCCACCATACTGCATGACGAAATAGATACAGTCTTCGGCCCCAAGGCAAAGGATAACGAAGACGTGCGTGGATTCATCAATGCAGGATATAGAAAACACTCCAAGTACGGCAGATGCGTTGGCAATAAATCTGGACAATTCACCACTGAAGATATTCCAGCTTTCTGCGCTGTAGCCGTTGCAGGTCTGGGCAATCTTCCAGACACAATCCTTTCACGAAGCATCATTGTGCGAATGAAACGCCGTGCGCCCCATGAAGTCGTAGAACCCTTTAGGGTTTCCACATTTGAAGCTGAAGCATCAGCGATTCGTCAGCACATTGAGTACTGGGCAAGTCAGCGCAAAGAGTTACTGGCGAATATTAAACCGTTACCCCCCGAGGTAACGGACAGGGACGCTGATGTATGGGAAGCGCTTATTGCGATTGGTGACTGCGCAGATGAGCATTGGTCACAAGCAATCCGTGTAACGGCTGTAACGCTTGTAACGCTTAAAAAAGAAGCCCCCCAGAGCTTAGGCATCCTGCTCCTTAGCGACATAAAAGCTATCCTTGACAACAAGAAAGTTCACTCAATAAGCACCAAGGAGCTTTTATTTGAATTAAACAATATAACGACTTCTCCTTGGGGAGACTTAGAAAACAAAGAACTTGATGACAGGAGACTAAGTAGGTTTATAAAACCATATGGAGTTAAATCTGAAACGTTGAGGACTGATACGTCATCTTGTAAAGGTTACAAACTTGATTCATTCAAAGACGCTTTTTTAAGATACCTCCCTGCACCCTCTCCGTAATTAAGCGTTACAAGCGTTACAACGCGCAGACAAGGAAAAGAAGACGGTCGATGGGTAGCAGGATTGAAAAAAATGTTACCCATCGCTTAACCCCTTAATTATGGTGTCAGGCCACGCAGTATCCGCTTTACATCAGCCAGCGTTCTTACTGGGATATATCCCGCAGGCTTTTTGCCACGAATTCTCGGCTCTGCGGTCATGCCAAGAAGGTACATACAGTCCTCCAACATGGACAGGTTCGCTGAGGTGTTGGAATACTCCTGCCGAGCAGCC
>CAMDIP010000032.1 GCA_945899335.1 Bordetella parapertussis | reverse complement strand
ACACACCAACCCGCATGCAGTGGCGGCAGCAGGTATTGCTCGTGCAGGTCTTCCAAGATGCCGGGGATACCAGCGCTTAAGTCGTTGTTGAGCAAGATGGTGCAAGGGTCGAAGTCTTTCAGCCCCAAGCGGGTTTTGCTGCGGATCACTGGCTCCAACTTGACCGATTCGCCATTGGGCAACTCAATGACGGTGTCTTCTTTGATCTCGGGGCTGATCGAGCCAATGCGCACATTCAGCCCCGCCATGTTGAAGATGCGGGCGAGTTGCGCCACATTGCTCAGGTAAAACGTGTTGCGGGTGTGGTTTTCGGGGATCAGCAACAGGTTGCGCGCTTCGGGGCAAATTTTCTCAATCGCCGCCATGGCCGCTTGCACCGCCAAGGGCAGCATTTCGGGCGTGAGGTTGTTCCAGCCGCCTGGGTAGAGGTTGGTATCCACGGGGGCGAGTTTGAAGCCCGCATTGCGAATGTCAACAGAGCTGTAAAAAGGCGGCGTGTGCTCCATCCACTCCATGCGAAACCAACGCTCGATGGCAGGCATGGAGTCGAGGATGCGCTGCTCGAGTTCGTTAATAGGGCCAGTCAGCGCGGTAATGAGGTGAGGAACCATGTTGTATGTATCAGAGTGATCGAGGTAAGTGGGGGTGATTCTGACAGCTTCAAGCGACGTGCTGAAGACAGGCTTACAAAATGAGGAGCTACTGGCTTAAGAAGGGCTAGCAAGTTTTCTTTATGCTGGTTTGCATGAAATCTACTTTTTCCAAAATCGACTTCAAAACTGGACTGCGAGCGGCAGGATCCATGCTGGCTGGTAACGCTTATGTGGCGTTTCTTATCTTTGACAACAGGAACTGGGGCGATAAGGCCTTACCCCCTTACTTCCCCCGCCCCCAACACCACATACTTCAATGAGGTAAGACCCTCAATGCCCACCGGCCCACGGGCATGGAATTTATCGGTGGAGATGCCTATCTCGGCACCCAAGCCATACTCAAAACCATCGGCAAAACGGGTGCTGGCGTTGACAATGACGCTGGCCGAATCGACCTCGCGCAAGAAGCGCTGGCTGTGCACATGGTTAAGCGTCAGGATGGCGTCGGTGTGGTGGCTGCTGTAGTGGTTGATGTGGGCGATGGCCGCGTCCAGCCCGTCCACCACCTTGATGCTGATGATGGGCGCCAAATACTCTTCGAACCAATCTTGCTCGGTGGCGTCTTTCAATACCGCGCCCTTCACGCCTTGCAGCAAGGCTTTGGCCTCGGGGCAGCAACGCATCTCCACGCCTTTGTCGGCAAACACCTGGGCTATGCGCGGCAAAAACGCGGCAGCCACGCCTCTGGCCACCAGCAGGCTCTCGGTGGCGTTACAAGGGCTGTACTTTTGGGTTTTGGCGTTGTCAACGACTGTCAGCGCCATGTCCAGATCACACGGGTCGTCCACATAGCTGTGACAGTTGCCGTCCAAGTGTTTGATGACCGGCACTTTGGCGTCTTGGCTGATGCGTTCGATCAAGCCCTTGCCGCCCCGCGGAATGACCACGTCCACATAGGCGGGCATGGTGATGAGTTCACCCACCGCCGCGCGGTCGGTGGTGGGCACGAGTTGCACAGCGTCCGTGGGCAGGCCAGCCTCAGCCAAGGCCTGTTGCACCAGTGCCGCCAAGGCTTTGTTGGAATCGATGGCCTCGGAGCCGCCGCGCAAGATGCAAGCGTTGCCGCTTTTGATGGCCAGCGACGCCGCTTCGATGGTGACGTTGGGGCGGCTCTCGTAAATCATGCCAAACACGCCAATGGGCACGCGCATTTGACCCACACGGATACCGCTGGGCTGCTGGCTCATGCCGCTGATGCTGCCAATGATGTCGGGCATGGCAGCCAGCTGCTCGCAGCCCACGGCGCAGGTTTCCAGTATTTGAGGGGAAAGCTTCAAGCGGTCGACCATGGGCTCGGCCAAACCGGCAGCTTTTGCGCGGCCAAGGTCTTTGGCGTTGTCGGTTTGCAAGCCTTGCGTGTGTTCGCGCAGCAATCGCGCCAGCACCCGCAAAGCATGGGCTTTTTGCGCCGCCGTGGCCCGCGCCATGCCCGCTGCCGCGCAGCGGGCTTGCAGGCCCAAGTTGCGCATGAGTTCGGGGATGGTGGTGGCGGCGTTCATGGGGTGATTTTGGCAGACAAGCCGTTCAGGCGGTCTGACAAGCTTTGCTGAGCATCAAAGCCAAGCGGGCCAATGCCTGCCAGCTGTCGCTGGGCCATTGGGCAAAGCGCAGGCCTTTGACCACGCCATCCACTTGGTGCGCGGCTTGCAACAAACGGTCCATGACCGCAGGGGACAAACGGGGCAAGACCCGTTCAAACAAACGTTCCTTAGGCCCCCAAATGCGCTGTTCGCGCAACACCTGCGGCAGGGCTCGACCACTGGCCACCGCGTCTTTGACGCGTTTCAGGGCGCGGATATCTTCGGCCAAAGCGAAATGCACCAGCACCTCGGATGTGCCCTCAGCTCGCAAGCCGTCCAACATGCGCTGTACCCGCTGGTGTTGACCTGCCAACACGGTTTCGCTGAGCTTGAACACATTAAAACGCGCCACATTCAAAACCGCGTTTTCAATGTCCTCAAAACTCAATTCCTGAGCTGGGTACAGCAGTGCCAGTTTTTGAATTTCTTGGTGGGCAGCCAACAAATTGCCCTCAACCCTGTCGGCAAAAAACTGCAAGCTGCGCTGCCCCTCTTCTCCAGCACGCACTCGCTGCAGCTGCAAGGCCAAACGCTGGGCAATCCACGCAGGCAAGGCGGCTCGCTCAACGGGCTCGATTTGCACGCTGATGCCATGCGCATCCAAAGCCGTGAACCAACCCGAAGATTTGGCGGTTTTATCTAGGCGTGGCAAAGACAACAACACCAAGATACCGTCATTGCCCACACAAGCCGCTGCAATGCGCTGCAAAGCTTCGCTGCCTTCTTTGCCAGGCTTGCCAGAGGGAATACGGATATCGATGAGTTGCTTGTCGGCAAACAAACTCATGGCTGAAGCAGCGGACTCGACCTCGCTCCAATCAAAATGCGCTCCTGCCACGGTGAAGACATGACGCTCTGAAAACCCTTGTTGTCTGGCTGTGGCGCGTATGGCGTCAGCTGCCTCTTGCAACAACAAAGCCTCGTCACCATACAAGGTGTAGAGCGAGCGCAGCTCTTGCGGCAGTTGTTCGGTCAAGCGTTGGCCAGATAGCTGCATGGGGTTGTAGGGCTAGGGCATGCGCACGACAGCGAGTCGGCGCAACACCTGCTGCACCAAGTCCGAGCGCATATCGCGGTAGAGCAAACCTTCTTCTGTTTCTTTGGACAAAGCCGCGGTTTCGCTAAAACTGATGTCTCGCTCTTGCACCAACTCGGTGTCTGGGATCACCTCGATACCGTCGCGGGTTCGCAACTTGAAGCGAATGCGAAAACGCAATTGAAACTCTCGAACCGCGCCCGCCGATGTGCGGCTGAGAATGACTTTCTCTTGCAACTCCTGTAGCAAATCAAAAATCACATCTGCACGTTCAACTTGTTTGGGGTCGTTGATGACCTCTACCCGACCCGAGACAGAAATATTTCGCTTGAGTTCTTGGCCGAACACAGAGGCTTCCGGCAGGCCGATATAGAGGGTGCGAAACGGGTAGTTGGGGGCTTGGCGCAACTGAAATCCACAGGCACTCAAGCCCATTAAGAACATACTGGAGGCAAATACGCGACGTTTCATGATGTTTAAACCACTATGTTGACCAAACGCCCCGGCACCACGATCACCTTTTTGGGTACCGCGCCTTGGGCTTGTTTTTGAAATGCTTCGCTGGCCAAAGCCGCTTTTTCAATATCTTCTTTGCTGGCTGTGGCGGGCACCGAGATGGACCCGCGTAACTTGCCGTTGACTTGCAACATCAGCTCTATTTCGTCGCGCAGCAAGGCGCGCTCGTCCACGCTGGGCCAAGCGGCGTCGAGCAAATCGCCGGCGCCGGCGGCGAAGCCGAGCGCCGCCCACAAATGGGCGCTGATGTGGGGACAAGCGGGGTAGAGCATGCGCAGCAACACCGACGTGCCTTCGCACAGCACCGCTTGGTCACCAGGGCTGGCGTCGGGTTTGAAGTCCTCCAAAGAATTGAGTAGCTTCATGCAACCCGACACCACGGTGTTGTATTGCATGCGCTCGTAGTCGTAGCTGACTTGCTTGAGCGTCAGGTGCACATCGCGGCGCAGGTCGGCGGCTTGTTTGCGGAAAGTGGCTTGGCTCAAGTTGCCTGCGGTGGCGACCTTGAGGCTGGCTTCGTGGGTAACCGCGAAGTTCCAAACCCGGCGCAAAAACCGAAAGCTGCCCTCCACTGCGGAGTCGTTCCACTCCAGCGTAGCCTCAGGCGGTGCGGTAAACATGGTGTACAGGCGTGCGGTGTCTGCGCCGTATTTTTCAATCAGGTCTTGCGGATCCACGCCGTTGTTCTTGGACTTGGACATGGTGCCCACGCCCTCGTAGTCAATGGGCGTACCCACGGGCAGTTTGCCGTCGCCGCTGTCGGCAGGATTTTTCAGCTTGGCACCCACCAATTTGCCGGTGTCGTCCATCACATGCTCGACATCGTGCGGCCAGAAATAGTCTTTGCCACCCTTGGCGGTGCGGCGCGAGTAAATGTGGTTCAGCACCATGCCCTGTGTCAAGAGTTTGGTGAAAGGCTCGTCCACCTTCACCAGCCCCAAGTCGCGCATGACCTTGGTCCAAAACCGCGCATACAGCAGGTGCAAAATAGCGTGCTCGATGCCACCGATGTACTGGTCCATGCCACTGCCGCCCGTGGCGTGCTGGGCGTCGCGCATCCAGTACTGCGTACCCTCGGCCACCATCGCTTGCGCGTTGCTCGGGTCGCAGTAGCGCATGAAGTACCAGGACGAATCCACAAAAGTGTCCATGGTGTCAGTCTCGCGCCGCGCGGGTTTGCCGCAGGTGGGACAGACCACTCCCGCATGGAAACCTGCGTGCTTGTGCAACGGGTTGCCAGACCCATCAGGGATGCAGTCAAGCGGCAACACCACGGGGAGGTCTTTTTCAGGCACAGGCACTGCGCCATGCTCGTCGCAATGGATGATGGGGATCGGTGTGCCCCAATAGCGCTGGCGGCTCACGCCCCAGTCGCGCAAGCGCCAGGTGATTTTTTTCTCGCCCAGACCTTTGGCTTGCAGCAAGTCGACCACTTTGCTCACCGCATCTTTGAAACGCAGGCCATCGAGCGCGCCAGAGTTGACGCACACGCCGTCTTTGGTGGCGTACCACTCTTGCCAAGCTGAGTCGCTGAAGCTTTGGTCTTTGAGCGCCACCACTTGGGTGATGGGCAAATGGTACTTGAGGGCAAAAGCAAAGTCGCGCTCATCGTGTGCGGGCACGCCCATGACCGCGCCGTCGCCGTAACTCATGAGCACATAGTTGCCCACCCACACCGCCACTTGATCGCCTGTGACCGGGTGCATGACATGCAAGCCTGTGGGCATGCCCACCTTGTCTTTCACCGCTAACTCGGCCTCGGTGGTGCCACCTTCTTTGCACTCTTCCAAAAACGCTGCCAATTGGGGGTTGGTGGATGCAGCATGCAGCGCCAAGGGGTGTTCGGGAGCCACCGCGCAAAAAGTCACGCCCATGATGGTGTCAGCGCGGGTGGTGAACACATACATGCGGCCGTCTTGGATCAATTTCCCGTCAGCGCCTTGGATATCGTGGGTGAATGCAAAGCGCACACCCTCAGACTTGCCGATCCAATTCTCTTGCATCAAGCGCACTTTGTCGGGCCAGCCGTTCAAGGTGGCTTTGGGGTTGCCCACCTGCACATGATCGAGCAACTCTTGCGCATAGTTGGTGATCTTCAGGTAGTAGCCAGGGATTTCACGCTTTTCCACCACCGCACCGGTGCGCCAGCCTTTGCCGTCGATGACTTGCTCGTTGGCCAACACGGTTTGGTCCACCGGGTCCCAGTTCACCACTTGGGTCTTGCGGTAGGCCACGCCCATATCGAGCATCTTCAAAAAGAGCCACTGGTTCCATTTGTAATAGGTTGCATCGCAGGTGGCGACTTCACGGCTCCAGTCGATGGCCAGCCCCATGGCCTGCATCTGCTTTTTCATGTACGCGATGTTCTCGTAGGTCCACTTGGCGGGTGGCACGCCGTTCTTTAACGCAGCATTTTCGGCAGGCAAGCCAAACGCGTCCCAGCCCATGGGCATCAAGACGTTGTAGCCCTTCATGCGCAACTGTCGCGTGAGCATGTCGTTGATGGTGTAGTTGCGCACATGGCCCATGTGCAGCTTGCCGCTGGGGTAGGGCAGCATGGAGCAGGCGTAGTACTTGGGACGGCTGTTGTCTTCGGTGACGCGGTAGACGTCTTTGGCTGTCCAGTCGCTGCGGACAGACGCTTCAACGTCTTTGGGAATATAGGTCTCTTGCATGGGGCTCAATAAATAGCCCCTGCGATTTCATGGCTGCAGGGGCGGGGAAGATGCTTGGATTTTAGGCGCAGGGGCCTGAACGGCCAAAGCGACCTTGGTGAGGCCGGCTTTTTGCAACAAGCCCATCACCTCGGCCACGCGTCCATAGGGCACGCTTTGGTCCGCGCGAAGCTGTACTTCAACAGATGCATCGGTGCTGGCTTGCATCGCCAATACCGCTGGCAAGGCCTCAAGCGCCACGCGTTTGTCGTCAATGAAAATCAAGCCTTGCGGGTCAATACTCAGGCCCAAGCTGTTAATGGGTGCGGGGGAAGCGGTTGCCTCAGTAGCAGGCAAATCGAGGCGCAAGGCGCTTCCCATCAGGGGGGCAGTGATCAGAAAAATGACCAGCAACACCAACATCACATCCACCAAGGGCGTGACATTGATCTCGCTCATGGGCACCCTCGCGGGGCTGGATTCAAATTCACCCATTCTCATTGGGCCAGCTTACCGAGCGTGGGTAATGAAATAAGCACGCAAGTCAAAAGCCAAAGCGTCTAATGTTGCATCCATAGACGCCAAGCGCCTGCCCAATAAGTTGTAGGCCATCACTGCGGGTATGGCCACACCCAAGCCTGCAGCCGTCATCACCAAAGACTCGCCCACAGGTTGGGTCACTTTGTCTAAGGTATATTGTCCTGCTTGGGACAAGCTGATCAAGGCGTGGTAAATGCCCCAGACAGTGCCCAACAAACCGATAAATGGGGAAGTCGCTCCCATGGTGGCCAACATATCTTGGCCAAATTGCAAGCGACGGCGTATGCTTTGCAAGGTTTGCCGCAAGCCGCTACTGAGCCGGTCTTCATGGGAGGCCTCGGCAGCCAAGCCTTGCGCTGTGGCCTCCAAAGGACTGCGCAATAAACCAACAAACAATTTTTGACTGTCCACAGCCCCCCAAGTGGCCTCCAAGTGCTGCCAATCTTGGGCTTGCGACCACGCAGCCTGACACAGCAATAAATCACGATTGGCGACAGACAACAGCCATGTTTTGTAAATAATCAATACCCAACTCAGCACCGACATCGCACACAGGACCACTGCCACCAATTGGTTCAAAGCATCGGCCTGTGCAAACCAGTGCAACAAACTCATGGTTGAGAGTCCCTCAAGCCCAGCACGTCAAACATATCAAACAAGCCACGCTGCTGGCCAGCCAAATAACGTGCTGCCCGCAAACTGCCCTCGGCATAGGTGCTGCGGCTTGACGACTTGTGGGTGATTTCTATGCGCTCGCCGGTACCCGCGAACAACACCGTGTGGTCACCCACAATATCTCCACCACGGATGGTGGAGAAGCCTATGGCGTTATCGGGACGAGCGCCGGTGTGGCCTTGGCGATCAAACACCGCGCATTGCTTTAAGTCTCGCCCAAGCGCTTGGGCAATGACTTCGCCCATCTTGAGTGCCGTGCCCGAAGGAGCGTCTACTTTATGGCGGTGATGGGCTTCGATGATTTCAATGTCGTAGTCTGAGGCCAAAGCCACGGCTGCCATCTCCAACAACTTCAAAGTGACGTTGACGCCCACGCTCATATTGGGCGCCATAACGATGGCGATATCTTGGCTGGCAGCAGTTATTTCGGCTTTTTGTGCATCGCTGAAGCCAGTGGTGCCAATCACCATCTTCACGCCGAGTTGACGGCACACCTTGACATGCGCCATGGTGCCTTCAGGCCTTGTAAAGTCGATCAATACTTGCGCATTTTGCAAGCCGACATGAAGATCAGATTGAATCATCACGCCGCTGGCTTGCCCTAAAAAACCCGTCGCATCATTGCCTATAAACACACTCTCAGCAACATCCACGGCGCCCACCAATTGACAGTCAGCTGCCGCTGCCAGTGCTTGAGCCAACATTTGGCCCATGCGACCACTGGCACCCGCGATAGCAATACGATGGGGTTGGGCAATAGCAGTGCTCATAGTGGTTCAGGGGGTTTCCAACGGCGGGTAGGCTTTATCGGCAGGAGGCGTATTCGGTTTGGGTGTTGCGCTAACAGGGGCAGGAGCATTCTTTTGAAATTTCTCCAACTCTTTGCTTGTGGCCTCTAAGCGGGGCACCACTTTGCGGTCTTCCGGCACCGCAATTCGCTCGGCGAACTCGGATTCGCTGGGCAAATCGTCACCGTCAAAGCGAACATACAATTCGCCTTTGAAGTAAACCGACAACTGGCGTTGCTGTGGCTTCGTACCTTTGCGCACAATCGTGAACGCATAGTCCCAGCGATCGGAGTGGAAAACACTGGCGATCAAAGGGGTGCCCAAAATATCCTTGACTTGATTGCGGCTCATACCCACACGCAAAGCTTGAACTTGCTCTTTAGAGACAAAGTTACCCTGCACCACTTCCACCCGATAGGGCGTCACTTTGCGAATTGCACGTGCCATGGGATCGTCTATGGTGGAGCACGCTGACAACAGCAAGGAAACAGCGGTCACACATAAGGCCATTGTCTGGCGCAAAAGAGTCATGGCGGGATAAGGGCAAGTTATGATGGAAACATTGTAACGATGGCCCCTCACACCCGCCAGTCACTACGCAACAGAAAGCATGAATGTCCTCCATTGACGGCTTAAAAAACACGGGCCTCAAAGCCACGGTGCCGCGGTTAAAAATTTTGGAGCTTTTCCAAAAAAGCGGGCAACGGCACATGAGTGCCGAGGACGTTTACCGTTTCGCGTTGGAGGAGCGTGCCGATATAGGTCTTGCTACCATCTACCGCGTGCTAATGCAGTTTGAGCAAGCCGGCATTTTGTCGCGCAGTCAATTTGAAGGCGGCAAATCCGTCTATGAACTCAACCAAGGCCAACACCACGACCACTTGGTGTGTCTAGATTGCGGTCGCGTTGAAGAGTTTTACGATGCAAGCATTGAGCAACGTCAACACGATATTGCACACGCCAAGGGGTTCGAGATCGCCGACCACGCACTGAGCCTGTATGCGCACTGCAAGCGCTCGCCTTGTCCCTTTAAGTCAGCCTGATTTTTTCTGCTCGTCCAACATGGCCTGGCGGTGGCGATGGACAAATTTATCGTAGGTATCGATGCCGCGTAACTGCAAAATCGTGTTGCGAACCGCCGCCTCAACCAGAACCGCGATATTGCGACCCGCCACCACCTGAATCACCACTTTACGAACGGATATGCCCAGCACATCTTGGGTCAAGGGTTCATGCGGCAGTCTTTCGTAGTCGCGCTCTAAGGTTTCTTTGCGCACCAAATGCACAATCAATTTGAGGCGCATTTTTCGACGCACCGCGGTTTCACCAAATATGGCTTGAATGTCTAGCAAACCAATGCCGCGCACTTCCAACAAATTTTGCAGCAACTCGGGGCAACGACCCTCAATGGTGGTTTGGTTGATGCGGTACAAATCCACCGCATCGTCGGCTACCAAACCATGGCCGCGTGAGATCAACTCCAAGCCCAACTCGCTTTTACCAAGGCCAGACTCGCCTGTGATGACCACACCCATACCCAAAATATCTAAAAACACGCCATGCAAAGTGGTGCGGTCGGCAAAGTGTTTGGACAAATAAGCCCGCAGCAAATCAATGACAAAGGCCGACGATTCTGTGGTGGCAAAAAGCGGGATTTGCGCTTCTTCGCACATCTTCAGCAGGGGCGGGGGTGGCGTTTGGCCATCAGCCACCACCAGCACGGGGGGTTCCAGGGTGACGATTCGCCCAATGCGTCGCTCGGTATCGATCAAGGGACTGTTGTTGAGGTAACGAATTTCACGCTCGCCCAACACCTGCAAACGGTAAGGGTGAATGTAATTCAAGTACCCCACCAAGTCTGCACCCGAGCGTGCCATGCGAACGGCTACTTCATCAAAATGCCGCTCAGAGGCACCCTGCCCCGCTATCCATTGCCATTCAAGCTTTTCTCTGAAGTCTTCAAATAAGACATCTGCGCTAACAGCGGTGGGTTTCAAGGGTTGGCGTCAGACCGTGAGTGTGGATTGCCAAGCGACGATGAG
>CAMDIP010000031.1 GCA_945899335.1 Bordetella parapertussis | reverse complement strand
TGCGAGATGGTGCAAGCTTTTCAAACCATTGTGTCGCGCAACTTGAAGCCCATCGATGCAGGCGTCATTTCGGTCACCATGATCCACGCGGGTGACGCGACCAATGTGGTGGCCAACAGCTGCGAGCTGCAAGGCACGGTGCGCACCTTCACCGTGGAGATGCTCGACCTTATCGAACGGCGTATGCGGACCATTGCAGAACACGTCAGCGCCGCCCATGAGGCCACTTGCGAATTCGCGTTTGTGCGCAACTACCCGCCAACCATCAACCATCCCAAAGAGGCCGAATTCACCCGTTCAGTGTTGGCTGAGATCGTGGGCGCTGACAACGTGCTCGCGCAAGAACCTACCATGGGATCGGAAGACTTCTCTTATATGTTGTTGGAAAAACCTGGCACCTATTTCTTCATCGCCAACGGCGAAGGCCAGCACCGCGAGATGGGGCATGGCGGCGGCCCCTGCACCTTGCACAACCCCAGCTACGACTTCAACGACGATCTGATTCCCTTGGGCGGCACGGTTTGGGTGCGCATGGTCGAGCAGTTTTTAGCGCCAGCTTAAAAAAAACACTCAGACGCTGGGCGGGGAGTCATACATCTGCAGCAAAGCCAGCAACTGTGCTTTGGGTTGGGCTTGCAAATAGGGTAGCAAGAGGCCCAGCACTTGCTGCACACCGCGTGATACACCGCCTTGCGCGTTGGCGTCTTCCAAGGCATGGCGCGGGTCGCGCACATATTCATAGCTCAGCCACCAGGTAAGCATCACCAGCATGTGCGTGGCGCTACTCTCGCGCTCAGTAGGGTTTTGCGTCAGCCAGCCCATGTCGCTCAAACGCCCAAGCAAAGTTAAAAAAGCCGCATGTTTATCGGCCAGCACCTGTTTGAGTGCTTGCTCAAGTTGGCGGTATTTGCTGAGCAAATCGTTTAAGTCGCGGTACAAAAACCGGTAGCGCCACACCAACTCAAACATGGAATGCAAGAAAAACCAAGCGTCTTCCAAGTCTTTGATGTCTTTCGCAGCGGGAAGCAAAGCTTGCAAGTCTTGTTGGTACTGGCCAAACAAGTGGTTGACGATATCTTCCTTGCCCGGGTAGTGGTAATACAAATTGCCTGGGCTGATCCCAAGGTCGGCAGCCACCATGGTGGCTGCCACATTGGGCTCGCCAAAGCGGTTGAAAAGGCCCAAAGCGCTGGCCACAATGCGCTCGGCGGTTTGACGCGGCGCTTTGCTGACCATGGGCTGTCAGCTCTTTAGCTCGGCCAACTGTTTTTCCAGCTCTTCTACCCGCGCTTTCAAATCGGCCACATCTTGGGCGCTGGGCAGGCCCATGCTTTTCAAAGCCTTAGCCACCCGTTCTTCAAAAATAGTTTCCAGCTTGTCCATCTGGCCGCTGGCGCTTTGACCCATTTGGCTGGCCATTTGTCCCACTTTTTCTGCGGCCTCCGTCATTTTGGCTTGGGCTTGTTGGGTGGTTTGTTGCAGGTGTGAGCCCTCTTTGACCAAGTTTTCAAACACCTTGGTGCCTTCTTCTTGGGCTTTTGCAAAAGCGCCCAAGCCAGCCAACCAAATATGCTGGGCTGAATCTTTCATGCGTTGGCTCATGTCTTGGGGGTCAATTTCAGGTGGTGTGCTGGCCATTGCGGATCCTTAGGGCAGTGAAAATTCATCATAGTCCACCTCAAACCATTTGAAACTGCGATACATCAAGCCAAGGCTAGAAAATTAAGCCCCTACAATTGCAAAACTTTTTTAGAACCTCCTGAAATAATGTTGTGGTACGCCGTTCATTCTCGACCTAAGCAAGAACAACGCGCCTTGGAAAACCTGCAAAACCAAGGCTATGAAGCTTGGCTGCCCCTTATTACGCTTGAAAAACTTCGCCGTGGCCGAGTGACAGAGGTGGTTGAGCCCATGTTCAGTCGGTATTTGTTCATTCGCTTGGACATGGAGCACACCAACTGGACGCCTATTCGCTCAACCCTGGGTGTGAGCAATTTGGTCAGTTTTGGCAACCGTCCCGCACCCATGTCAGACGATTTGATAAATGTCTTGCGCAACATGCCCGAACGCGCGCCAGAAAAATTATTGCAACAAGGCCAAGCTGTGCGCATGATTGACGGCCCCTTGAAGGGCTTAGACGCTGTCTACCAACAATCCGATGGCGACTTGCGCGCCATGGTGCTGGTGGACCTGATGAGCAAACAGCATCTGGTCAGCGTGGATACGCAGCATTTATTTCCTGTGACTAACTGAATATGAATACGCATCCGCAGCATATTGCGGTCATCATGGACGGCAATGGCCGCTGGGCCAAAAAGCGCTTGATGCCGCGAACCGTGGGCCATGCGCGGGGTGTCGCCAATGTGCGCCATATCGTCAAAGCCGCCCACGCCATGGGTTTGCCCTACCTCACCTTGTTTGCGTTCAGTTCGGAAAACTGGCGTCGTCCGCCCGAGGAAGTCTCGGCCTTGATGGGTTTGTTTTTGCAGTACCTTGAGTCTGAGGTCGCCGAAATGAAAGCCGCAGGCATACGCCTTCGCGTGATTGGGGACCGCAGTGCATTTGCGCCACTGTTGCAGTCGCGCATCGACCAAGCCGAGCAAGATACTGCCCACAACACGGGTTTGAACTTAACAATTGCCGCCAATTACGGTGGTCAGTGGGACGTATTGACAGCGGTACGCGCTTGGCAAGCCGCGCATCCTGATCGCTCTTTGCAAGAACTCGACCCTGCTGGTTTGGCCAAGCATTTAAGTACCGCTGATTTACCCGACCCTGAGTTACTGATACGCACAGGGGGTGAGTCGCGCATCAGCAATTTCTTGCTGTGGCAAACCGCATATACCGAACTGTATTTCACCGACCTGCATTGGCCTGATTTTGATGACGCCGCCTTGGCCAAAGCCTTGCAGTGGTATGGCCAGCGTGTGCGCCGTTTTGGTCGCACAGATGAGCAGGTGCAGCATCCCAAAGCGGCTGAACATTCCCCCACCCCAGACCTTGTTATCCGAAACGGCATCAAGATAGGCTAATATCTCGCCTGCAGGCAATAAGCCACATTAGTTTCGAGCGCCTGCAGCTCGTCCGGGCATTGTGTATGCCCCACTTCCTTAGTTTTAAACACATCACCGACAGGTATCCCTTCATGAAGAATGAAAACCGCGCAACGCATCCCCGCAAGGACCATGCTCAGACCCGCAGTGGTCGCTGTATCGCCTTGATCGACAGCAATTACATGGCTTGGTTATTGAAACAAAGCGCCGACAGTGATGCCGAGCCAGAAGCCTACAACCGCCAAGCCCTTATTCCGACCTTGGTGCAGACCTTGAAACAAGCCGGTTTAGGCTTGGATGTACAACGTGTTTATTGGTACACCGACAACCCGGACAGCCAGTTTCCCCAAGACCAAATCGTGCGTGTGCTCGACGTCACCAGTGGCGAACCCAGTGAAGTGGCTTTCAGCGCCATGTCCGCCGACATTGCACGTTTGTCTGAACGCAAAGCCTGCGAACACCTGCTGATTGCCAGCGACGACGACCGATTGACTGCCAGCATCGATGAAGCGCAGTTGCATGGCTTGAATGTTTATCTGTTGGCCGACGAGTCTGCTCGCCACATGGACCAACTCATCAATGAAGACCCTCCATGGTGCCGTTTGTTGGCGCAAGCCGATCGCCGTGTGTTACTTATAGCCCAAGCAGCCAAAGAGCTGACCACCCAGCCCCGTGCCGCTGCCGCGCCTGCAGCGCCGCAAGACCCCGAACTGGTGCGCACCAAACTGCAAGAAGTGGTCGATGGTTGGTGGGACGACGAACCCGAAGACTTGCGCGAGGATTTGCGTGATGAGTTGCGTGGCAGCCATGGCATCCCACAAGAGGTTGATCGCCATATGTTGCTGCGGGTACGCCGGGCCTTGGACAGGCCTTTGAGCTTTCCCGAGAAAAAAATCTTGCGTGAAATGGTGCGCAACAAGGTCTTGGGTATCACTGAAGAAAGCCTGCCTGCATGACCGTTCTGGTGACCGGCGGCGCCGGTTTCATCGGCAGCAATTTTGTTCACGCATGGTTGGCGCAGCATGACGAAGTGCTGGTCAACCTCGACAAACTCACCTACGCAGGTAATTTGCGCAACCTGCGCGCCTTGGCCGGTGACCGCAGACACCATTTTGTGCAAGGCGATATAGGTGATACCACCTTGGTTAGCCAGTTGTTGGCCACGCACCAACCCCGCGCTGTGCTGCATTTCGCCGCTGAGTCGCATGTGGACCGCTCTATCCACGGCCCCATGGATTTCATTCAAACCAATGTGGTCGGAACCTTCCAGCTTCTGGAATCGGTGCGGGCGTATTGGGCAGGATTGGATGATCAGGCCAAGCAAGATTTTCGTTTTTTGCATGTCAGCACCGACGAGGTTTATGGCAGTTTGGCACCCGACGCGCCTGCCTTCAGTGAAACAAATCCCTACGAGCCCAACAGCCCCTACTCGGCCAGCAAGGCGGCTTCCGACCATTTGGTGCGTGCTTGGCACCACACCTATGGCTTGCCGGTGCTCACCACGAATTGCAGCAACAACTACGGTCCCTACCATTTTCCCGAAAAACTTATACCCTTGGTGATTCACAACGCCTTGGCGGATAAGCCTTTGCCCATTTACGGCGACGGCCAGCAGGTGCGCGATTGGTTGTACGTCGAAGACCATTGCAAAGCCCTCATGCGGGTGCTGCAAGACGGCCGCTTGGGCGAAACCTACAACGTGGGTGGGTGGAATGAAAAACCCAATATCGAGGTGGTGCGCACCCTGTGTTCTTTGCTCGATGAACTTCAACCCCGTGCCGATGGTCAGTCCTATGCCACGCAAATGACGTTTGTGAAGGACCGCCTTGGGCACGACAGGCGCTATGCCATCGATGCGCGAAAGTTGGAGCGAGAACTCGGCTGGCGCCCCGAAGAAACCTTCGAGAGTGGTTTACGTAAAACCGTGCAATGGTATTTAGGCCATGGCGACTGGGTTGAAGAAGTCACCAGTGGCAGTTACCGCGCTTGGATAGGACAAAACTATGGCAGCTGATGGCGTACTGCTCTTTGGGGCAGACGGTCAGTTAGGCCACGCTTTGCAAGCCGAGTTGTCCGGTTTAGGCCGTTTGATTGCGCTGACTTTGGCTGATGTGGACATTGCCGATGCCAAGGCTTTGCAGGCAGTGATTCGCCACCATGCGCCGCGCTACATCGTCAATGCCGCCGCTTACACAGCTGTCGACAAAGCAGAGCAAGAACCTGACTTGGTGCAGGCCATCAATGCCACCGCCCCCGGCATCATGGCGGCCGAGGCTAAAACCTTGGGCGCGACCATGGTGCATTACTCCACCGACTATGTTTTCAACGGCCAGTCTGCACAGCCTTACAAAGAAAGTGACGCCACCGACCCTTTGTCGGTCTATGGTCGCAGCAAACGCGATGGTGATGCACAAGTGATGGCGCAAGCGGGGACTTTTTTCATCTTCCGCAGTTCTTGGGTGGTGGGAGCACATGGCGGCAATTTTTTGAAAACCATGCTGCGTTTGGCGCAAGAACGCGACAACTTGAGCGTTGTCGCCGATCAACATGGCGTGCCCACCTCTGCGCGATGGATGGCGCAGGTTACCTGTAAAGCCTTGCAAAACCCCCAACACGCGGCTTTGAGCGGCCTGTACCACTTAAGCAATGCAGGGCACACCACTTGGCATGGTTATGCACAGTATGTGCTCGCCCAAGCCGCGCGCATGGGTTGGTCACTCAAAGTCCAAGCCGCGCAGGTCAAAGCCATTTCTACCGCAGACTATCCTCTGCCCGCGGCGCGACCAGCCAACTCCCTGTTGGATACGCGTTCAGTGCAGCAAAAATTGGGCTTGGCTATCCCCACTTGGCAAACTGGGGTGGATGAGGTTTTGGCCGCCTTATGGGCACAACGTACTTCATAATTTAAGCGCTTAACGCCAATATTTCCATTCGACGCCGATTTGTAAGCGCCGATTAATCGGTTCAGAAAATAAACCTTGCTTGCCAGAGAGCAAACCATTCACTTTGTCTGAGTCGTCCACCCAAGTCCATCGAACATAAGGTGAATAAATACCGCTGGCGGTGCTGTAATCTAACTGGGATTGAAAATAAATACCGCTATGTTGGGTGTTCTCTATGTCAATATATGTTTTGGCATTGACTTGGGACAGTTTGGAGATATGTTTGCCAAATAATAAAATACCTGCATCTATGCGTACGGATTTAACTGGCCCCAAGGCGCTCCAGTTTTCTCCACTGTCGGAAAAGCGAAAAGGCAGCCAAAACTGGGTAGATTGGCGTTCATAGCCGCCATTGCCCGTGCTGGTAGTGCCTTGCAAAAAATTGGAATGGGTATAAAAACCCAGTCCATAAGAGATACTCGGCCATTTAGTTGAGGGCCATAAAACCCGCCAACGGCTTTCAATATTGGGCACATTTTTCTTGGTGCCAGTGCCATCGCTGCTGTATTTTTGAAGCCCCACCAGCGCATCGACTTCAAATTGTGCTTGGCGCAAACCCAAGAGCGGGCGACTGCGCCAATGCAAGCCTATTTCTGGCCCCACCAGTTGCATAGCTGGTTCGGCATAACGCTGCGCGCCCAAGCTATAACTCCACATACCCAAAGGCGCAGGCGCGGTTTGGCTCATGGCCATGAAAGGGGCGAATAAAACCAAACAAGCCAGTCGGGTCTTCATGGAGTTAAAGCAGGGTTATTTATTCCATATATAAACAGCGGTAGGCACAAATAATAAAAATTACCCGGCGGTTTTGATTTCGGCGGAGGCCAAAGAACCAGTAGCGTGCAAAGCTTGTACCCATTGCGGCATGCGGCCACGGCCTGTCCAGGTATTGGTGGAATTGGCTGGGTCGCGGTATTTAGGCGCCACTTTTTTGCCCGCAGTTGCGCGTTTGGCCTTGGGAGTCTTGGTGCCAATAGCTTTAGTTGCCACTTTTTTGCCTTTGGATTTGCTGCCTAAAGCAGCAGCAATGTCAGCGGCGCTCAAGCCAGCGCTGTGGGCGATTTGCACAATTTGCGCCAAAGCTTTGTCGTGACCGCGGGACATCAAGCGCTGTTCTTCCTTTTCCAGTTTGATTCTGGCGGCGCGGATTTTTTCTAGTTGTGTAATAGGGCTGGTACGTGCCATGAATATCTCCAAGTTATTAATGATTCAAGCTATATTATCTACCAATTATTAATATGGGAATATATTTTTATTCTCCTTGTTTATATAAATACATATTCAACTAAATATCAAAAATGCCAGATTGCAATTCTGCCTGCTGGTAAAACGCTTGTAGACAGGGCCCACGAATGCGGCACAATCGACTCAACTTATTCAACAACTGCCATGTCTAGCCAACACCTTTCCGCCACCTCCAACAGCGACAAAGCTGAAATACTCGCCCGCGCCTTGCCCTATATCCGCAAGTTCCATGGCAAAACCTTGGTTATCAAATACGGTGGCAACGCCATGACCGATCCGCAGTTGCAAGCCGGCTTTGCCCAAGATGTGGTGCTGCTCAAACTTGTGGGCATGAACCCTGTGGTGGTGCATGGCGGGGGTCCACAAATCGAAAACGCGCTGCAGCGCTTGGGCAAAAAAGGTGAATTCGTACAAGGAATGCGGGTGACCGACGCTGAAACCATGGAAGTGGTGGAGTGGGTGTTGGCAGGTGAGGTGCAGCAAGACATCGTGGGTTTGATCAACCAAGCCGGTGGCAAGGCGGTGGGCCTGACAGGGCGCGACGGCGGCATGATCCGGGCGCGTCAACTGAAGATGCAAGATGCTGCAGACCCCAGCAAAGAAGTCGATGTGGGGCAGGTGGGCGACATCGTCAGCATCGACCCCAGTGTGGTCAAAGCCTTGCAAGACGACGCCTTCATTCCCGTCATCAGCCCGATTGGCTTTGGCGAAAGCAATGAGAGCTACAACATCAATGCTGATTTGGTGGCTTCCAAGCTGGCCACGGTGTTAAAGGCTGAAAAGCTGGTGTTGTTGACCAACACCGAGGGGGTGTTGGACAAAGCTGGCAAGCTATTGCGCGACTTAAGCGCTCGTCAAATTGACGCTTTGTTTGCTGACGGCACCCTGAGCGGCGGCATGTTGCCCAAAATCAGCGGTGCTTTGGACGCCGCCAAAAGCGGGGTGAATTCTGTTCATATCATTGATGGGCGGGTACCTCATGCCTTGTTGCTGGAAATTTTGACCGATCAAGCTTTTGGTACCCTGATACGTTCGCACTGACTTTCAAGGAGTCCTCGATGGCCACAGCACAGACCAGCAGTTCATCCTCTGATGCACAGGCTGCGCCACGCAAGCGGCCCAAGCCCGGTGAGCGGCGCATTCAAATTCTGCAAACACTGGCGGCCATGCTCGAGCAGCCTGGGGCTGAGCGCATCACCACCGCCGCTTTGGCGGCCCGCTTAGAGGTTTCGGAGGCAGCGCTGTACCGCCATTTCGCCAGCAAGGCGCAGATGTTTGAAGGCCTGATCGAGTTCATCGAAACCAGTATCTTCAGCTTGCTCAACCAAATCGCCGAGCGAAGCGATGCCCCTGAAGTGAAAGCACGCCACATGGTGACGGTGTTGTTGCAGTTTGCCCAGCGTAACCCTGGTATGGCGCGGGTGATGGTGGGCGACGCCTTGGTGTTTGAAAACGACCGCCTAGAGCAGCGAATGAACCAGTTTTTCGAGCGCTTTGAGTCCAGCTTGCGTCAAGTGCTGCGTGATCAGGCGCAGGCGACGTCTTCGCTGACACCGACCGTGGACGCTAATGTGCAAGCCTCGGTGCTGGTGTCGTTTGTGGTGGGGCGCTTGCAGCGCTTTGCGCGAAGCGGCTACAAACGCTTGCCTACCGAGCACTTAGACGCCAGTTTGGCGCTCCTCACATAACCGCCCCCAACTGCCACGGCACAAACTCGTTTTGCCCATAGCCGTGTTGTTCGCTTTTACTGGCCTCGCCAGAGGCGCAGGCGATGATGTGCTTGAAAATTTCTTCACCCTTGGCCTGCACGGTGCTGCCGCCATCGACCACGTCACCGCAGTTGATGTCCATGTCATCGGTTTGCCTTTGCCACAGCGCGGTGTTGGTGGAAAGTTTGAGTGACGGTGAGGGCGCACAGCCATAAGCTGAGCCGCGCCCCGTGGTAAAGCAAATCAGGTTGGCGCCGCCCGCGACTTGGCCGGTGGCGCTGACCGGGTCGTAGCCTGGCGTGTCCATATACACAAAACCATGGGCTGTGACTTTTTCGGCGTACTCGTACACCGCTTGCAAATTGCTGGTGCCGCCTTTGGCGACTGCGCCAAGTGACTTTTCCAAAATGGTGGTCAACCCTCCCGCTTTGTTGCCGGGGGAGGGGTTGTTGTTCATCTCGCCTTGGTGCATGGCGGTGTAATGCTCCCACCAGCGGATACGCTCAACCAGTTTTTCGCCCACTTCGCGGCGCACCGCGCGGCGTGTCAGCAGGTGTTCTGCGCCGTAAATTTCCGGCGTTTCACTCAAGATGGCAGTGCCACCATGCGTCACCAGCAAGTCGACCGCCGCGCCCAAGGCAGGGTTGGCGCTGATGCCCGAGTAACCATCCGAGCCGCCGCACTGCAAACCCACGGTGATGTGGGCCACGCTGCATGGCACACGCTGGGCCAGGTTGACGGTGGGCAACATGGCCTTGACCAGCTCGATGCCCTTGGCCACCGTCAAGCGGGTACCGCCGCTGTCTTGGATGTTGAAGGTTTGCAGCGTGCTGCCCTCGGTCAAGCCGCTGTGCGACAGCCAAGATTTGAGCTGGTTGGACTCGCAACCCAAACCCACCGCCAGCACACCGGCGAAATTGGGGTGGGTGGCATAGCCGGCCATGGTGCGCTCCAGCACCTGCATACCCAAGCCCTCGGTATCCATGCCGCAACCCGTGCCGTGGGTGAGCGCGATCACGCCATCCACATTGGGAAAGTCTGCCAGCGCAGCGGGGTGTATGGTTTTGGAGAAATGGTCGGCAATCGCGCGGGCAACGGTGGCCGAGCAGTTCACGCTGGAGAGGATGCCAATGTAGTTGCGTGTGGCCACACGACCGTCAGGGCGCACATAACCCATGAACTCTGCGTGGCGAGCAGGTGCCTCGGGTTTGACGTCGGCGCAAAACGCGTAGTCCCGCGCAAAGTCGCCTTTGTTGGTGCCCATGTCAAGGTTGTGGGTGTGCACATGCTCGCCCGCAGCGATGTCTTTGGAGGCAAAGCCGATGATCTGGTTGTAGCGGCGCACGGCGTCACCGGACGCGATGGCGCGGGTGGCGATTTTGTGGCCCGGCGGGATCAGACCGCGCACCGCGATGGCCTCTACCGTGGCGCCCGAAAGCAGTTGTTGGCGGCTGATGACCACGTCATCGGCGGGGTGGAGGCGAATGCAATTGTTCATAAAAAAATCAAAATCAAGAAGCCATTAAACGGGGCAACCACAGGGCAATGCTGGGGACATAGGTGATTAAGAGCAAGCTGCCCAACAACGG
>CAMDIP010000030.1 GCA_945899335.1 Bordetella parapertussis | reverse complement strand
CACGACTCTTTGAAAGCTGGTTTTGGTAAACCTAAGTTTGGTGTGTGTGCCTCTTGTCATGGCATCGACGGCAAAGGCAACCAAACCATGGGCGCACCTAACCTGACTGATAAAACGTGGCTGCATGGTTGGGGTGAGGGCGCGATTGTTTCTATGGTGCAAAACGGCAAAGTTAATCAAATGCCGTCCCAGAATGACCGTCTGACACCCTCGCAAATTCATGCGCTGACAGCTTATGTATGGTCGTTTTCTCACCATCAAGATGCCCCAAACAAACCCTGATTTTTTATATGCCTCTGTGCCCAAGATATACCCGCGCTCTGTGCAAGGGGTATTTGCCTATTGGCGTTGGGTTGGGGTTTTCTTCACACAGCTGATCTTTTACGGCCTGCCTTGGTTGGAATGGGGGCAGCGCCAAGCCGTGCTGTTTGACTTGCAAGCCAAACGCTTTTATGTGTTTGGCTTGGTGCTGTATCCCCAAGACTTTATTTACCTGACCGGTATGCTGATCGTGGCGGCGTTGTCGCTCTTCTTGTTCACCGCGGTGGCAGGTCGATTGTGGTGTGGCTATGCCTGTCCGCAAACGGTGTACAGCGAAATATTCATGTGGATTGAGCGCAAAGTTGAAGGTGATCGAGGTGCGCGTATGCATTTGGATGACAGCAATTTTTCTGTAGAAAAGTTGGTTAAGAAAACCTATAAACATATTTTGTGGCTGAGTCTTTCCATTTGGACAGGGTTCACCTTTGTGGGTTATTTCACCCCCATACATAGCCTAGGCATGGAGTTCTTGCAGACACGCATGGGTTCGTGGGAGGTGTTTTGGGTGTTTTTTTATGGCTTTGCCACTTATGGCAATGCAGGCTTCATGCGCGAGCAGGTTTGCAAGTACATGTGCCCTTACGCACGTTTTCAAAGCGCTATGTTTGACCATGACACCTTGATCGTGACGTATGACAACGAGCGTGGAGAGCCACGCGGTGCGCGTTCACGCCAAGTTGTATTGAGTTCGTCGGGTCTGGGTGCGTGTGTGGATTGCAGTTTGTGTGTGCAAGTCTGCCCCACGGGTATCGATATACGCCAAGGCTTGCAGTACGAATGTATTGGCTGTGGTGCGTGTGCCGATGTCTGTGATGGCGTGATGGACAAAATGGGTTACGACAAAGGCTTGGTGCGCTACACCACCCAAAATGCCTTGACTAACCACTGGGACACTGCTGCCATGCTCAAGCGGGTGTTTCGCCCTCGCGTGTTGGTTTACACCGCGATTCTTTGGACCTTGATCATTGCTTTGGGTGTCAGTCTATGGCTGCGTACACCCATGAAGGTCGATGTCTTGCGAGACCGAGGCACATTGGCGCGTATCACGCCCGACGGCAATTTAGAAAATGTCTTCAGACTGCAAATCATGAATGCCACCGAGCTGTCTCAACGCATGCACATACAGGTGCGCGGCGCACCTGGCTTGGCACTGACCGCCGGTGCCCATGTCGAGGTCTTGCCTGCGCAATCGCGCTGGGCGGTGGTGGACGTGTCTTTGCCGTTTGACGCACTGCCAGCAGGTTCTCACAAAATTTGGTTCGATGTCAGCAATGCAGATGGCAGCATCAATATCACCGAAGCCTCGGTCTTCGTCGTTCCTCGTTAATCACTTGAAAGGAAAAGTCATGTCAAGCCACAACACCCAAGCCCCTTGGTGGTCTTATGGCCATGTTTGGTTGGTGCTGTCCGGTCCGCTGCTGGTGGTATTGGCCAGTATTGTTTCTGCTGTGGTGGCATTTCAAGGCAATGACACCGTGATGCAAGGCAGGGATGAGAGCGAGATAGCCGCATTACATGCCATGCAAGCCGACCGAGATCGCAGTTTGGCACCTGCAGTTCAAGCACGAAACCATGCCGCGACCCCTGCTGGTACCACGCTTAAAAAACTCCCCTAATGCTTATTCGCAGTGCGCTGCGTTGACAATCAGCTTGAGGGCGTCGGGGTCACGAATATGCAGGTTTTTTTGTTTCACTTCCACGATGCCGTCTTCCATGAATTTGGAGAAGGTACGACTGACTGTTTCCAGCTTCAAGCCGAGATAGCTGCCAATTTCTTCGCGGGTCATGCGCAGCACCAACTCGGATTGCGAAAACCCTCGGGCGTGCAGTCGTTGCGTCAGGTTGAGTAAAAAGGCTGCCACGCGCTCCTCGGCTCGCATACTGCCCAAGAGCAACATCACACCATGATCTCGAACAATTTCTCGGCTCATCATCTTGTGGACATGATGTTGCAGCGCGTTGATTTCGCGTGACAGTTCTTCGATACGGTCAAACGGCATGATGCAAACCTCGGCGTCTTCGAGGGACACCGCATCGCAGGTATGGCGGTCACTCACGATGCCATCGAGCCCCATGATTTCCCCAGCCATTTGAAAACCCGTGACTTGTTCGCGGCCATCGGTGCTGCTCACGCTGGTTTTGAAGAACCCTGTGCGAATCGCGTAAAGCGAGTGAAAACTGTCACCGTTTCTGAACAACTGTTCTCCACGTTTGACACGCTTTCGTTTTTGAACAATGTTTTCTATGCGATCGAGGTCGCTGCTGCTGAGGTCAACCGGCATACACAGCTCGCGCAAATTGCAATTGGAGCAGGCCGCTTTAATAGTACGAGAGTCCATAACTTCTGATCATTTCTCTGAGTTTGCGTTGAATCTGGGTTTACTTGATACAGCGCAAATCGTCCAAAGGGAACTTGAGTCACATTATGGACTCTTGTCAGTATGAATCTATGACTATTTCAACCGAATTGTTACAGCGCTTCGATATTGCAGGGCCTAGGTACACCTCCTACCCTACAGCAGATCGCTTTGTAGAAGCCTTTGGCGAGAGCCAATACCACGATGCTTTGCTGCAAAGAAGGCACAGTGCCCGCTCCCATGCCTTTCCACTTTCAGTCTATGTTCACATTCCCTTCTGTGCATCTTTGTGCTACTACTGTGCTTGCAACAAGATCATCACGCATCAGTATTCCAAAGCCATCAGTTACCTAGAGTCACTGCGCCAAGAAGTTTCCTTGCTGTCGCCTTACTTGGGTGAGGGCAATAAGGTATCTCAACTTCATTTGGGCGGCGGCACGCCTACTTATTTGCGTGACCCAGAGCTGAAGTCTCTTATGAAGATGTTGAGCGAAACTTTCAGCTGGCAAGCGGGGGGCGAGAATTCGATTGAAGTCGACCCTCGAACAGTTGACAGTCATCGTTTGGGGACATTGAAAGAGCTAGGGTTTAACCGACTCAGCTTGGGGGTTCAGGACTTTGACCCCACCGTCCAACAAGCTGTTCACAGAGAACAATCATTTTTGCAAGTTGAAACCTTGATGCGACATGCCGCCACTTTGGGGTTTAGCTCGGTCAACCTCGATTTGATTTACGGCCTGCCCAAGCAAACACTGTCATCTTGGGCGCAAACCATGCAAAGCGTGGTGCAGCTGCACCCTGAACGCATCGCTTTGTATGCCTATGCGCATTTGCCCGCGCGCTTTAAACCGCAAAGACATATCTTGTCCGACGATATTCCTACTGCAGCTATGAAAACAGATATGTTGAGCATGGCGCTGGAGCAACTGCAAGCGGCAGGCTATGTCTATATAGGCATGGACCACTTTGCGCTGCCGCAAGACGCCTTGGCCATTGCCAAGCGGCAGGGGCGTTTGCATCGAAATTTTCAGGGCTACACCACCCAACCCGATTGCGATTTGATTGGCTTGGGTGTGTCCGCTATTGGCAATATTGGCGCTACCTACCAACAAAATATGAAGTCCTTGGCGGACTACCAAGATACCTTGGCGCAAGGTCGTTTGCCGGTGGAAAGAGGCATTGCTTTAAGCCGCGATGATTTGCTTCGTCGTCATGTGATCATGGCCATCATGTGCCAAGGGTATGTGAGTTATGAATCCGTAGAGTTGTCCCACTTAATGAATTTCAAGCAGTATTTTCGTGCTGAACTTGAACTGTTGGTGGACATCCAAGAGCAGGGTTTGGTGAAGTTAAATGGAGTCAGCTTAGAAGTGACGGCAGACGGCTGGTTTGTTGTCCGCGCCATCGCCATGGTGTTTGACCGTTACATACAACACGACCAGCACCGAACACGCTTCTCTAAAATCATCTGATGAACGTTTCTTTGTTAGCAACGGCCGCCGTCATGGGTTTGGTCGGTGGTCCCCATTGCTTGGCCATGTGCGGGGCCGCTTGTGTGGGCATCTCGCGTTGGTCGTCCA
This sequence comes from Bordetella parapertussis, assembly GCA_945899335.1. Taxonomy (GTDB): domain Bacteria; phylum Pseudomonadota; class Gammaproteobacteria; order Burkholderiales; family Burkholderiaceae_C; genus Limnohabitans. Next base: position 6,352 of record CAMDIP010000030.1, on the reverse strand, counting down.
ATCGCTCCTGGATACCGCTATTGCTGTTTCAGTTTGGGCGACTCGTTGGTTATGCCGTCTTGGGTGCGGTTGCCGCTGCCTCCATGCAAGCCCTCGGGTGGATGGCCGTGCACAGCGCGGCCTTGCGTCCGGTGTGGAGCATGGTGCATATTGCAGCGGTGTTGATTGGGATGCTGCTGCTCATTCGTGCTGAGCAGCCTGTGTGGCTCAGTAATGCAGCCAGCGGTATTTGGCACAAACTGTCTTCACCTGAACAACGACAAAGTCTTCACCGACATCCGCTTGGTCCTTTGTTGCTGGGCTTGGTGTGGGCGTTTTTGCCTTGCGGCTTGCTTTACTCTGCGTTGTTGGTGGCTTTGCTCAGCGGGTCTGCTTTGGAAGGTGCAGCCGTGATGTCTTCTTTTGCTGTGGGTGGCGCCATCATGCTGACCTTGGCGCCTTGGTTGTGGTCGCGGCTTGCGAGAGTGAATATCTCCAAAGTAAATATCTCCCATGCAGGTGTTCGCTTGGCTGGCTTGGCCTTGGCCGTCAGCTCTGCATGGGCTTTGTGGATGGGTTTGGTGGAGCAGCAAGCGCCGTGGTGCAACGTGACCAACTATTGATGCATATCAATATGTAAAGTTCATGCTGTGCATAAGCTCTCTCCCATGCAACATACCTTTTCGGTATGGCGGTCATTCAAGGAGAAACCCATGTTCAAAACTATCATGTTGGCCACCGATGGCTCTAAGCTGTCACAAAAAGCGGTGAAAAGCGCCATCGATTTGGCATCTAAATTCAGTGCCGAATTGGTGGCTGTGAAGGTCATTCCTCGCTACGTTCAAACCTACTTTGAGGGTTCTTTCACGGTGGCCGATATCGATGTCAAAAGCATCGAGGCCCAGTGGGCGGCGGGTGCGCAAGTGGTGCTGGACAAAATCGCATCAAGCGCTGCTTCCAAAGGCCTGATCATCAAGACGTCAGTGGTTAAGTCAGACGACATTTCAGAAGGTTTGGTCAAAGCCGCTACCAAATGCAAGGCTGACTTGATCGTGATGGCTTCCCATGGCCGTAAAGGTATCAAACGCGTATTGTTGGGCAGCGAAACACAAAATGTGTTGACGCACTCCACTGTTCCCGTGCTGGTGCTGCGTTAACTGTGCAAGCCGCGGTAAAGCATGTAACTGGCTAAAAGAAACAGAAGCAAAGCAAAACCGCGTTTGAGTTTGTGCACCGGCATTTTGTGCGCCAATCGAGCGCCCATGGGCGCGGTGACCATGGTGCACAGACCAATGACCACCAAGCCAGGTAGCCAGATGTAGCCAAAGCTCCAGTCAAGGTTGTGCGGCGCATTCCAGCCGCTCACTACATAGCCCAGTGCATTGGCCAAGGCCACGGGAAAACCAATGGCTGCGCTGGTGGCGACGGCTTGGCGTATGGGGATGTTGCACCACGTCATAAACGGGATGCTGACAAATGCACCACCCGCACCCACCAAACCTGACAAGGTACCAATGAGTGTGCCCACGCCTGTTTGCCCCATGAGGCCTGGCATTTGCCTAGAAGGCTTGGGTTTTTTGTCCAAGATCATTTGGGTGGCTGAAAACGCCGTAAAGCCGGCAAAGAACAAGGCCAAGGCCGAGCCTTTCAAAACCGCAAACAACCACAGGCTTGACAGCGCACTGCCAAGCAATATGCCGGGGACCAAACCTTTCACCAAGTCCCAACGCACTGCGCCCAGTTTGTGGTGAGCACGGGTACTTGCCAGTGAGGTCACCACAATGGTGGACATGCCTGTGGCAATCGCCATCTTCACTGCAGAGTCTGGGTCTACACCTTGGGTGCTGAGCAAAAAAGTGATGAAAGGAATCATCATGAGTGCGCCACCAACGCCCAACATGCCCGCCAAAAAACCCGCCACCGTGCCCAGAAGCACCAAGGCCACGATCACATCCGCAAAGGACAGAGACATCAGGCTAAGCCAAGCTTTTGGGCCATGCCTATGCGTTGAAGTTTGCCGGTGGCGCCTTTGGGAATTTCATCGAGCAACAATATTTTGCGGGGCACCTTGAAGTCAGCCACGCGGGTGGCGACATAGTCGCGCAGTTCTTTTTCTGAGGCAGTTTGCCCTTCGCGCAGCACCACAGCAGCACCTACTTCTTCGCCCAATTTGTCATGGGGTATGCCAAAGCACACCACCTGACCCACAGCGGGATGGTCCATCAATATTTCATCGATTTCACGCGGACTGATTTTTTCGCCACCACGGTTGATGATTTCTTTCAACCTGCCAGTGATGCTGATGTAGCCCTCGCTGTCCATCACACCTTGGTCGCCGGTGCGAAACCAGCCCTGGGTGAAGTTTTCCGCATTGGCCTTGTCGTTGTTTTCATAGCCAGGGGTGACGTTGGGGCCGCGAATCACAATTTCACCGGTGCTGCCAGTCGCCAGCAGTTGGCCTTCGGTGTCCATGATGGCCACTTCGGGGCCGGCCGCCAAACCCACCGTGCCAGGCTTGCGTTTGCCGGGAGGCAAAGGGTTGCAAGCCATTTGGTGGGCCGCTTCGGTCATGCCATAGGCTTCAATCACAGGCGCATGAAAGGTGGCTTCAAGTTCAGCTAACACTTGAGGTGGCAATGAAGAGGAAGACGAGCGAATGAAACGCAAAGGCACCTTTGTAATCACTTCGCGGTTATTGGCCGCTCTGGACAAAATCGCTTGGTGCATGGTGGGCACAGCGGTGTACCAAGTGGGTTTGACCTCTTCCATTTGAGAGAAGAATTTCAAGGCATTAAAGCCACTGGTGCAATGGACTTCGCCGCCTTGAGAAAGCGGAGCCAAGATGCCAGCAATCAAGCCGTGGATATGAAACAAGGGCATGACGTTCAAGCCGCGGTCGCTGGCAGTGAAGGCCGTGCTGCGCGCAATGTGCTGGGCAGAGGCACACACATTGCGATGCGTCAGTGGAACAATTTTGGGGCGTGAGGTGGTGCCAGAGGTATGCAGTACCAAAGCTACATCGTCGGCGTGGGCCATGCCATGTGAGGCCGCAGTTGCAGCTTGCCGAGATGAGGTGTCCAGTGTGAACGAACCCGCACCAAGAGCTGGCGTAGGTAAGACATACACAACCGATACGCCCAATTTTTCCGCCACGGCTACTGCTGGGGATATGGATCCCTTTTCAACCATCAGCGCCTTGGCATTCAAATCGTTCAGGTAAAACTCGAACTCATCAGCGCGGTACGAGGGGTTCAGGGGGGCAGACGTGCTGCAAGCGGCCACCGCCACAAACGCCGCCGCCATCTCTGCGCCATTGGGCAACACAATCGCCACGCGATCGTTGCGGCCAATGCCCACTGCGTTGAGTGCCTCTTGCACATGCGAGCTTAAGTTGCGTAAACCTTGGTAGCTCAAAGGTGCGGCGTTGGGCGCACTCAAACACACAGCATTCGCTTGGCCTTGGGCCATCCATTCTTGAAGGGTTTGCATCACTGTCCTTTAAGTATTTAACTTCAATCCGTGCTGACTTTGCAACACGCTTTGCTCTAGTAAGCGTGTCAAACTGTAGACGGTTTCCAGCGTGGGTGTGGGTATACCAACCACGCGACCCAGTTCAATCACACCACCCAAAATCGCATCCAGCTCTAAGGCTTTGCCTTGTTCGATGTCTTGCAACATAGAGGTTTTGTGTGCACCCACAGCTTGTGCGCCTGCAATGCGCTTTTCAATACTGATCTTGAACTGTGCGCCAGTTTTTTCGCCAACAGCTTGGGCCTCTTGCATCATTTGGCTGGCCAGTGAGTGGCTTAGCGGATGCAAGGCAATTTGTTCCAGTGTGGCGTGGGTTAAAGCCGAGATGGGGTTAAAGCACAAGTTTCCCCACAATTTCACCCACAACTCACTGCGAATATCTGCCGACACCGGCACTTTGAAACCAGCGCCAATCATGGCTTGCGCCAACAAAGTAACCCGTTCAGATTTCTCTCCACTGGGCTCACCCAAGGTGAAGCGGTTGCCTTCAATCAGCTTGACCACACCAGGGGCAATCAACTCTGCCGCAGGGTAGACCACCGCACCAATGACGCGTTCGGGTTTGAGGTGCTGCCAAAGCATTCCATCGGCGTCGAGTGTCTTGAGTTGAGTGCCTTGGTAAGCGCCTACAAGTTGGTGGAAGTACCACCAAGGCAAACCGTTTTGCATGGTCACCACGGCGGTGGTGTCATGGCACAAGCGGTCAATGTCTTGTGCAACTGCTGCTACTTGATGGGATTTCAGGGTTAAAAACACATAGTCGTAAGTTTCAGCACCGTCGACGCTGCAAGCTTTGACAGGGGCAACCAAATCGGTGCCGTCCTCTGTCACCAACTTCATACCGTGGCTTTGGATGGCACGAAGATTGTCGCCACGGGCAATGCAGGTGACGTCGTGACCTGCCAAGCTAAGTTTGACTGCGAGGTAGCCGCCAATGGCTCCTGCACCAACAATGGCTATGCGCAAAGACATGACGAAAAGATAAGAGAAGTCGACATAAGAGAGATGTGTAAAAGTAAAAGTGTCTGCAAGGGCCGCTGGATCGTCATCCTGAACGAAAGGTTCAGGTGGGCGAGGTCAGAAAGGTGTTGGGTTCATCTAACGCGAGATGTTCACGCTCACCAGCCAATTTCCAAGCCCGGGGCTCCAGAGAGCATTGGTTCAAGAAATATAAAACCCAGCAGACTTGCAGACCAGCTTATTGTAGAAGGCTTAGAGCAAGTGACCATCGTGGCCCAAAGCGGTGTCCAGGCGGTAAAGTAAGTTATTGAGATTGTGGTTGGAGGAACTGGGCTCGCTGGGCGCACCAGAGAAGTCGGACAACTCGAATGCCAAGTTCAGCGCTGCCAACACGGCAATGCGGTCACGTGCTTTGATTTTTCCAGCATCGCGAATCTTGCACATCGCGTCATCGACCCGCTTGACCGCTGCATGGAAACGTTCTTCAGCGCCCACAGGGCAGCCCAAGATGTAACTTTGTCCCATGAGTTGAACCTCTAGCTGGTTCATGCGCTGTCCTTGACTTCAAGGGGCAAGCGATCGAGCAAACCATCAATGCGGCTTCGTGCGGCTTGTAAACGTGATTTGAGTGAATCGCGTTCTTGGGCAAGTGTTTCAACTTGGGCGATGAGCAGGTCGTTGGTGCGGCGCAGTTCTTCGTAACGCAACAGCAAACGTTCAACGCGCTCCAGAACGGGGTCTAGGGATGAATTTTCCGACATGGACGCATTTTAGGGGGCTAAATAGGATTGTGGCTAGAATGCGCTGGTTGGTGCTCGCGGTGTGGTTCACATACCGCAGTTCAACGGGAAGCAGAAGTTTTTTGGCCTACTTAGTACATCTTTTTTGTACATAGCTTGGCTTCAAACCAGCCTGCGCTGCCCCCGCAACGGTCAAGCGAACGAAATGCCTTCGGGTGTTTCCATCCTGTCCCACACAGCCACTGGTTGCCTTGAACAAGCAACTGGGAAGGCGGACAGGGTTGTTTTCGCTAGCCCGGATACCGGCCAACAAGGTGAAGCTGCGTTCATTCGTGGTTTCTTAACGTCCATGCACTGTCGGGGAAGGCGGTGAGGGCACTTGGCTGGTATTTATTCTTATGTTTTCTTTCTGTTCATCCCTTCGGGGAGTTTTGCTCGTGCTTTTTTGCGTGAGTTTTTTATCTATCGCGCAAGCCGCTGAAGACGCCATCCTTAAACCCACCGTTGTCACTGCAAGTCGAACCGAACAAATCGTGACCGATGTCATTGCCCACACCACAGTGCTTGGGCGAGATGCCATAGAACAGTCGCAGTTGATTGATTTACCGTCACTTTTGGCACGAGAGGCTGGATTTCAGTTCACTCAAAATGGAGGAAGAGGGACTGCAGCAACCGCGTTTTTAAGAGGCGCTGCATCCCTACAAGTTTTGGTCTTGATCGATGGGGTGCCCATAACCAAGCAAGACACTACGGGCACAGTTAGTCTAGAGCACATCATGCTGGACCAAGTTGATCGCATAGAGATTGTCAGAGGGAATGTCTCTGCGGTATATGGCAGCGGAGCCATAGGAGGGGTGATTCAGGTTTTCACAAAAGACACCCAAACGCAGCCTGCTTCTTATGTCAAAGCAGAGATAGGCTCGTATGGCTCAAGAAAATCGGCGGTGGGTACGCAAGGAAAATTAGGGGATTGGCAATATGCTTTATCAGCAGGGAATAACTCCACTCGTGGAACCACTGCCAGGGTCGCTGTACAAGGTGTCAATATCAACCCGGATAATGACGGTTATCGTAACGACAGCTACTCATTCAATTTGTCTTATAGCCCTAACGTTAACAACAAACTGGGCTTGGGTTCCACA
>CAMDIP010000029.1 GCA_945899335.1 Bordetella parapertussis | reverse complement strand
CCAAGGGGTTTGCAAAGCGGGTTGAAGCAGCACGGGCAGGGCGCTGGCGCGTTGCAGCGCCGCACCCAGCGCCACCAATTCGCGGGGACGTACTTGGCGCAAAGCGATGCGAGCGCTGATGCGTTGCACGTCGCCCAAGCCTTTCAATGTGGTTCGCAGTTCACGCCAGACCCCCGCGCCATGCTCACCTTGCAGTGCGGCGATGGCGTCCAAGCGTTGCTGCGCCAAGCTACGTTCGCGCGGCGGCTCCAACAGCCAGCGCTTGAGCAACCGGCTGCCCATGCCGGTCATGCAGGTGTCCATCAGCGAGAACAGCGTGGGGCTGTCTTCGCCGCGCAGGGTTTGCGTGAGCTCCAAGTTACGCCGTGTGGTGGCAGGCAGGTCGATGCGTTCCTCGTTGCGTTCCACACGCACCTTTTGCACATGCGAAAGGCTGCGCCCTTGGGTGTGTTCGGCGTAGCCCAGCAGGGCAGACGCGGCGGCGTGGGCTTGGGTCAGGTCTTGCGCTTGCCAAGCGGTGAGGTTGGCGGCTTGTAACTGCGCAAGCAGCTTGCGATGCCCCAAGCCGCTGTCGAACTCCCACGCAGGGCGCTGGCTTTTCACGCTAGCTGCGGCCAACAGCGGACGCAAATGCACGGGCAGCTCGCTGCTGAAAATTAATTCGCTAGGGGCAATGCGGGCAATCCAAGCGGGCAACTCGTCCGCAGCGCATTCGGCCAAACGAAGTTCACCCTCGGTCACGCTCAGCCAGGCCAAGCCGCAGCCCTGAGCCTTGCCCGCACGTTCACTGGCATGAACCGCCAGTACATAGGCCTCGGTTTTGTCGTTCAAGAGTTCGGCATCGGTCAAGGTGCCAGGTGTCACCACCCGCACCACCTTGCGCTCTACAGGTCCTTTGCCGCCGACCTCACCCACTTGCTCGCAAATAGCGACAGACTCACCCAGCCTGATCAGCTTGGCCAAGTAGTTGTCCACCGCATGAAACGGCACACCTGCCATCACCACCGGTTGACCCGCCGACTGCCCGCGCTGCGTCAAAGTGATGTCCATCAGCCGAGCTGCCTTTTCGGCGTCTTCAAAAAACAGCTCGTAAAAGTCCCCCATGCGGTAGAAAAGCAAGGTGTGGGGAAAGTCCGCTTTGAGGCCCAGATACTGGGCGATCATGGGGGTGTGTTGCGACATACCGGCTATGGTGACAGCACCTAGGCGTGCCTACTCGCCGTCAGCCAAATCTTTGCGCAGCTGCCCAATCAACTCGGCAGCCTCTGCTTTGTCTTCAACGCTTGCGAACTTGGAGTACTTGTTCAGCAAAGTTACCAACTGAGCGTAAATTTTTGGGTTGGCGGCCATGCACTCGCGTTGGTGCAAATAGTCGGCGTCGCCGGTGAAGTTGCCCACCAAGCCACCGGCTTCGGTGATCAGCAAACTGCCTGCGGCCATGTCCCATGGGTGCAAACCGGTTTCAAAAAAACCATCGCTAAAGCCCGCTGCCACATAGGCCAAGTCAAGGGCAGCGGCGCCTGGGCGGCGCAGGCCTGCGGTGCGCTTCATCACCTCTGACATCAGCTTCAGGTAGGCGGCGTAATCGTCATCAGGGCGGAACGGAAAACCAGTGCTGATGAGGCACTCTTGCAAGCGGATACGCTTGCTCACGCGCAAACGCCGGTCGTTCATGAAGGCACCGCGACCGCGTGTGGAAGTGAACAAATCGTTGCGTGTGGGGTCGTAGACCACGGCTTGCTCGATGCGTCCCTTGCTTTGCAAAGCGATGCTGATGCAATAAAACGGAAAACCGTGAATGAAGTTGGTGGTGCCGTCCAAGGGGTCGATGATCCAAACGTGCTCAGACTGCGGGTTGCCGCGTGTTTGGCCCGACTCCTCGGCCAAGATGCCGTGGTCAGGGTAGGCGGTCAGCAAGGTGTCGATGATGATGTTTTCGCTGGCTTGGTCAACTTCAGTCACAAAGTCATTGGCCATTTTTTGAGAGACGCGAACCGACTCCACGTCCAGCGCCGCGCGGTTGATGATGACACCCGCAGCACGTGCAGCCTTGATGGCCACATTCAGCATGGGGTGGATAGACGAGGAAGAAGCGATCATGGGGGTGGGCAGCAGGCCTGTGTTGTGCGCAGAAGTGCTGCGAGAGAAACCAAAAAAACACGCCCGGCTAAGCGGGCGGCGACAATAGCCTTCATTTTAGTCCCTATGCACACCCGCTTCATCCTGATCGAAACCAGCCATGCCGGCAATGTCGGCGCGACAGCCCGCGCCATGCGGGTGATGGGCTTTGACGATTTGGTTTTGGTGGCACCGCGCTGGGCCAATGTTTTGCGCCGAGAGGAAACCATCCAACGAGCCAGTGGTGCATTGGATGTGCTGGAGAAGGCTCGCATTGTCGCCACCTTGGACGAAGCCTTGGACGGCATGACGCACCTGTGCGCCACCGCCATGACGCCGCGGGACTTCGGCCCCCCCACACGCGCACCGCGTGAGCATTTCGCCACCGTCCCCGAGCCACAAGGCGCAGGCGGCATGGCGTTTTTGTTTGGCTCAGAGCGTTTTGGTATGAAAAACGAGGACGTTTACCGTTGCCATGCGGCATTGAGCATCCCTACCGACCCGCGCTTTGGTTCGCTGAACTTGGCAAGCGCGGTGCAGGTGGTGGCTTACGAGTGGCGTTTGGCTCAAGGGGGTTTTGCAGTGCAAGACGCGACCACGCCAACCATTCATGCAGATGCTTCGCAGGTGGCAGGCATGCTGCAACACCTTGAGCAGTCGTTGGTGGACATCGGTTTTTTAGACCCTGCTGCCCCGAAAAAACTCATGCCGCGCTTGAACCAGTTGTTCAACCGCGCGGCTTTGAGCGAGGAGGAAGTACACATCTTGCGAGGTATTGCCAAGGCTATGGCGCAGTCTGCTAAAGGAAAAAGTTAGACTCTTTGTATGTTTTCAAGAATACGCGCCGACGCCCAAACCATCCTCGACCGAGACCCTGCCGCCCGAGGTTGGCTGGAGGTTCTCACCTGCTACCCCGGCTTACATGCCTTGTTTTTTCATCGCATCGCCCATGCTTGCTGGGGCGCTGGGCTGTACTGGTTGGGGCGTTTTATTTCACACCTTTCACGGTTTTTCACCGGTATTGAGATCCACCCAGGTGCCGTCATTGGCGAGCGGGTGTTTTTCGATCACGCCATGGGCGTGGTGGTGGGCGAAACCGCCGAAATAGGCGACGGTTGCACGATTTACCAAGGCGTGACCTTGGGCGGCACCTCCCTTTACAAAGGTGCCAAGCGCCACCCCACGTTGGGCAAAGACGTGGTGGTCAGCGCGGGTGCCAAAGTCTTGGGCGGCTTTACTGTGGGCGACGGCGCCAAAATTGGCAGCAACGCGGTGGTGATCAAGCCCGTGCCTGCAGGTGCCACCGCGGTGGGTATTCCGGCTCGCATCATCCAAAGCCAAACCGGCGAAAGCGCCGATGTGGCCAAGCCCAAAGCCAAATTCAGCGCCTACGGCATCACCCAAGACGACGACCCTGTCAGCCAAGCCCTTCGCGGACTCATTGACTACACGGTAGAGCAAGACAAACAAATCGCTTTGCTTTGGCAGGCCTTGGCTAAATTGGCCTCAGCTGCACCTGGGTCTGAAGACTTTGTCCCCAAAGAAGCGGCAAAATTTGCCCATATAGAAATTGAAAAACTTAATAAATTGATCGATTAATAAGAAATTACAAGGTCAAATAAAGACTTTACTAATTATGTGGATTTATCGGTTATGGCCCAATTTATCAAAATTCACCCCCATTACCTGATGCTGGTGCGGCAACACCCCGAAAATTTTGTAGGTAAGTTGTCCTTTAGCGTGGAGCAATACGGATTGATCATTCACGACTTTGTGTTTAATTTGCAACTCACCCCCCCTAACGAGCACTACGAAAATTGGCGCTTTATTTGCGAAGAGCCAGCCCAGTTGAACGTACCCAACTTTGTGCTGTTTTTAATGTCGATTGAGAACTATATTTTCATGACCTTGAAGTTTTCGCCCATCGAAGCTGTCAAGGTCGCTGAAGCCCCCAAGAGGGGCATCATGAAGATCCTGTCTCCTAAGAAAGAGCCGTTTCGCTTGTTTTTCAAAGACATGTTCTTTGATATTCACACAAACGACCTCAAGCAAAAAGACAAATAGACCCTGTTATTGCGAATGGGGGCGTATCGCCGACTTAGGCCTGAAGGCCTTGCAAACTTCATCTTGCGTTTGTAAATAAGGCCCACCAATCAGGTCTATGCAATAAGGCACGGCGGCAAAAATGCCATCCACCAGCACCTCGCCTTGGGCGTTTTTCAAACCACCCAAGGTCTCGGTGATGGACTTGGGCTGACCGGGCAAGTTGATGATCAAGCTTTTGCCGCGAATGACGGCCACTTGCCTCGACAAAATCGCAGTGGGCACAAATCGCAGGCTGATTTGCCGCATTTGCTCGCCAAAGCCTGGCATTTCCTTGTCAGCCACCACCAGTGTGGCCTCAGGGGTGACGTCACGCGGCGAGGGGCCTGTGCCGCCGGTGGTCAAGACCAAGGCGCAGCCCGCATCCACCAGTTCAATCAAGGTTTGGCTGATCAGCGCTTGCTCGTCAGGAATCAACCGCGACTCAAATTGCAGCGGGTTGTGCAGGGCTTTCGTCAGCCAATCCTTAAGCGCAGGCAGACCCTTGTCTTCGTAGACGCCGCCAGAGGCGCGATCGCTGATGGAAACGATGCCGACGCGTACAGGGTCTAAACCATCAGCGGGGGTCATACACACGCTCTTCTTGGGCTTGCAGCGACTGCAGCAAATGCTGCCTGAGGATTTGAAAAATGTCTCGGTAAGCACGGCCTTGTCGCGGATGCAGGCCTTGCGACACCGCCGATTTGTCTGGCAAACCGTCTTTGCGGGCTTGGCGCAGCAAGGCACGCAGTTGCTGGCTGTCGGTCCCGGCGTAGTTGCTCTGCCACTCTTCCATGGCGCTGTCATCTTTGAGCAAGCGCTCTCGCCATGCCTCTGCCAAGTGCAGCAACTGGGTTTCTTCGGCGCTGCCGTTGTGCTGCACGCTCAAGGCATCGCGCATGGCTTCCACTTGCGAGTTGTCGAGCTTGCGCATGAGCTTGCCCACATATTGCATTTGGCGGCGCTTGCCCTCGAAATCGGTAATTTTTTTGGCACTCAGCACCGCTTCGTGCAGCAAGTCGGGGAGGTGACCCAGTGCCAGCAACTGTTGCATCAGGTCGGTGCGCAAGTCCAGCAAGTCCTCGCCGAGTTTTTGCAACTCGTTGCTTTTTTGCTTTAAATCGGTTTTGCTGACCAGGTCTTGGCCTTTGACCTCGCGTTTGAGTTCCAAGTCGAGATCGCTCCCCTCGGCAACAAAATGACCTTTAACGTAATAACCTTTGGTGGGCTTGCGCGACATGAAGACTTCCTCTGCCAAGTATCATAGCCGCCGATATGAACCCATCTTCTAAAGCCACTACCCCAACGCCCTCTGCACTTTCTGGCTTTAGCCACAGCCGAGCCCAGTTTGAACATTTGGTCGACAGTGCCATCGCGCATGCCAAGCACCTGGGCGCCACAGACGCCGCCGCTGAAGCCTCCGAGGGCTGCGGCCTGAGTGTTTCAGTTCGCAAGGGCGAGCTTGAAAACGTCGAGCGCAACCGTGACAAGTCGTTGGGTATCACCGTTTATGTCGGACAGCGTCGTGGCAACGCCAGCACCTCCGATTTTTCCCAAGCGGCCATCGAGCGCACTGTGCAAGCGGCGTTTGACATTGCCCGCTTCACCGCTGAAGACCCTTTTGCCGCTTTGCCCGAAGAAGGCTTGATCGCCCATGAACACCGCGATCTGGATTTGTTCCACCCTTGGGCCATCGACAGCGCGGGTGCCACAGACTTAGCGCTGCGTTGCGAAGCCTCCGCTATGGCGACCGACAAGCAAATCACCAACAGCGAAGGCGCGAGCGTCTCGGCGCAGCAAAGCCATTTTTTCAGCGCCCACACCCATGGTTTTCGCGGCGGCTATGCCAGCTCTAGGCACAGCCTGTCGGTCGCACCCATCGCTGGCAAGGGCGACGATATGCAACGCGACTATTGGTACAGCTCGATGCGCCATGCAAGTGATTTGGCCTCGCCTGAAGCGGTGGGACGCTACGCTGCGCAACGTTCTTTAAGCCGCTTGCACTCGCGAAAGTTGGCCACCATCAGCTGCCCTGTGTTGTTCGAATCTCCCTTGGCCGCCGGTTTGCTAGGTGGTTTGGTACACGCTTTAAGCGGCGGTGCGCTGTACCGGCAAAGCAGTTTCTTGATGGACTCTTTGGGTAAAAAAGTCGCCGCTAAGCACCTGCAAGTGAGTGAAGACCCTTTTGTGACACGCGGCAAAGGCAGTTCGCCCTTTGATGAAGAAGGCGTCAAAGTGCAGGCGCGGCAGGTTTTGCGCAATGGGCTGGTCGAGGGTTACTTTCTCTCCAGCTACTCGGCGCGAAAACTCGGCATGCAAACCACGGGCAATGCGGGTGGTTCGCACAACTTGGTGATGACCTCAAGCCTTACCCGTGCCAGCGACGACTTGGACGCCATGTTGCGCAAACTCGGCACAGGCTTGTTTGTGATTGAACTCATGGGGCAGGGCATCAACTACGTCACCGGCGATTACTCTCGCGGGGCCACCGGTTTTTGGGTGGAAAACGGGCAGATCGCTTACCCTGTGCAAGAAATCACCATCGCCGGTAATTTGAAAGACATGTTGTTGGGCATCGAGGCAGTGGGCAGCGACGCCTACACCTATGGTGGCAAGACAGTCGGCTCGGTGCTTATCAACCGCATGAAAGTGGCGGGCGCCTGAAACTGCTTTATTGGGTCAAGACCACCAATGCGTTGTCTTCCCAATGGGCCCACAAGCGTTGGCCCTCTTCAAGGTTTTCGTGGTCTTGATCGCGGTCGGTGTTGGTCACCGACACCTTGAGCCTGCGGTTGCCCTCGATACGCAAACTGTAACTGGTGTGGCTGCCAAAGTAAGACCAATCTTCCAAAACACACGGCATAGCGTTGTTTTTCTTTTGGGGATCTTCAAGGCTTAACACCACTTTTTCGGGGCGCAAGGCGATGCTGACTTGCATTCCTAGGCTGCCGCTGATGCCATGGCCGACATAGAAGTCGCCGCTGGCGCTGCTGATTACCACGTGGTCGGCTTCGTACTTGGTGACCTCGCCGTCGAAGAGGTTCACATTGCCTACAAAGTCGGCCACAAAGCGGCAGTTGGGGCTTTCGTAGACTTCATTGGGGGTGCCCACTTGCAGCAAACTTCCTTCGCTCATGACGGCGATACGGTCTGCCATGGTCATGGCCTCGTCTTGGTCGTGGGTCACCAAAACACAGGTCACACCCACTTGTTTGATGATGTTGACCAATTCCACCTGGGTTTGTTCGCGCAGTTTTTTGTCCAGCGCCCCAAGGGGTTCGTCCAGCATGAGCAGTTGCGGGCGTTTGGCCAAACTGCGAGCCAAAGCCACGCGTTGTTGCTGGCCGCCAGAGAGTTGGTGCGGGCTGCGTTGGGCAAATTTTTGCAATTGCACTAATTGCAGCATGTCTTCCACGCGCTGGTTTAACTCGTTCTTGGGTACGCCGTCGCGGCGCAGCCCGAACGCCACGTTGTCCCACACGTTCATGTGGGGAAACAAGGCATAGGACTGGAACATCATGTTCATGGGGCGCTCATATGGGGGCAAGTCGGTGACATCTTGGTCCGCCAACCACACCCGCCCTGCGGTGGGCGTTTCAAAACCCGCCAACATTCGCAGCAGCGTGGATTTGCCGCAACCAGATGCGCCCAGCAAGGCAAAAATTTCACCTCGGTGGATACTCAGGTCGACGTTGTCCACAGCCAAGGTGAAACCAAAGCGTTTGGTCAGGCCTTCGACGCGCAAAAAAACTTCGGAATCGTTCATGGCTTGCGACTATAGAGCAAACACTTTAGCCAGCCAGCGCGGCTTTCACAGCGGCGCTCACCAAGCCCATGTCCGCCTTGCCAGCCAAACGGGTTTTCACCGCGCCCATGACCTTGCCCATGTCGCCAGCGCCCTTCGCGCCCACCTCGGCCACGATGGCTGCCACCTCGGCTTGGATTTCTTCAGCGCTTAATCGCTTGGGCAAATACACCTCTAGAACAGCCATTTCGGCGATTTCTATATCGGCCAAGTCTTGGCGCTGGGCGCTTTGGTAGGCGGCGATAGAGTCTTTGCGTTGCTTGATGACTTTGTCGAGGATGGCAACGACCGCCACGTCATCTAGTTCAATGCGCTCGTCGACCTCTTTTTGCTTGATCGCCGCTTGTAGCAGGCGAATGGTGCCCAAACGAACGCTGTCTTTGGCTCGCATGGCGGTTTTCATGTCTTCGGTGATTTGGGCTTTGAGGCTCATGACGGCTTTCTAAAGTTCAGACGAAAAAAAGGCCCGCGCGGATTGAAGCCGGCGAGCCAGGTCTTGCGCAAAGGCAGACCGAGATCAGTACAGTTTCTTGGGCAACTGCATGCTGCGAACACGCTTGTAGTGGCGTTTCACGGCAGCGGCTTTTTTGCGCTTGCGCTCGGCGGTGGGCTTTTCATAGAACTCGCGGGCACGCAAGTCGGTGAGCAAGCCCAGTTTTTCGATGGTGCGCTTGAAGCGACGTAATGCAACGTCAAAGGGTTCGTTTTCTTTTACACGGATGGTGGTCATTGACAACAATTTTCAAAATGTGCGCCCAAAGTTTGAAGAAGATCGGACTTCAAAATCTGGGTAAGCGGTGGGTTCCCAACTTGAATGGGGCTGTTGGGGCTTGAGCCAAAAAGTTTGCCATTATATCGGTTTCAGCTGCTGCGCCAAGGCTTGGGCGCAAGCAAACCCGCTGGACCATGCCCATTGGAAGTTGTAGCCGCCCAGCCAACCGGTGATATCGACCACTTCGCCAATGAAATAAAGCCCCGGCTGGCGCGACTCCATGCTTTGCTGGGAAAGCTCTTTGGTGTCCACCCCGCCAGCAGTCACCTCGGCCTTGGCATAGCCCTCAGAGCCTGCGGGGGTGAGGCCCCACTGGCCCAAAGCCGCGGCCAATTGCTGCAAAGCTTTGTCGGGCGTATCGGGCAGTGCGCGTTGCCAAGCGCTGTTTTGCGCTGTCCAAGTGTCGGCCAATCGCGACGGCAGCCAAGCCGCCAGCGCATTGGCGAGCTGTTTTTTGGAAGACTGCTTGGCTTGCAGTAAAACCGCAGCAAGGTCGGTTTGGGGGGCTAAATTCAGCTCAATGGGGCTGCCAGCCTGCCAGTAGCTGGAAATTTGCAGCACCGCCGGACCCGACAAGCCCCGGTGGGTGAAGAGCAAATCTTCCTCGAACACCATGCGCTGTTTGCCGGCGCCCGTGCTGATGTCCACCGGCAAGGACAAACCCGCCAAGGCCGCAAATGGCTGCCAATCGGCGGGGTTGAAGGTGAGCGGCACCAAAGCGGGGCGGGGCGTGACCACCTTCAAACCAAATTGCTTGGCAAGACGGTAGCCAAGGTCGGTGGCGCCAATTTTGGGGATGGACAGGCCGCCAGTCGCTACCACCACCGATTTGGCTTGCACCTCACCTTGGCTGGTTTGCGCGGTGTAGGGGTACGGCGACGCATCGCTGAAATGAAGCTCAAGCAAACTGCAGGGTTGCCAGCGGGTGACCGAGCCGCCCATGGCGCCAGCCTCGCATTCGCGCAGCAGCATGTCGATCAGGTCTTGGGCACTGCGGTCGCAAAACAGCTGTCCCTTGTGTTTTTCGTGGAAAGCGATGCCGTGTTTTTGTACCAAGGCCACAAAGTCGGCGGCGGTGTAGCGGCTTAAAGCGCTGCGGGCGAACTGCGGGTTTTCGCCCAAAAAATGTTTGTGCGGTGAACGTGGGTCGATGTCGTTGTTGGTGAAGTTGCTGCGCCCACCCCCCGATATACGGATTTTTTCAGCAACTTTTTCGCTGTGGTCCAGCACCAGCACCTGCAAGCCCTGTTGCGCCGCCACCCCCGCGCAAAAAAGCCCGGCGGCCCCTGCGCCGATGATCAGCACATCGACTTGGCTCATGGCTGGTTCAAAAACGCCTCGATATGTTGCGCCAATTCAAGGGGACGGTCGTGGTGCATCATGTGGCCTGCATCTGCAATGACAACGCTGTGAACATCCCTCACCGACTTCAAGCGATCGTGGTACTCGGCCAAGGTGTAGCGGCCCTTCCACCATTGGTCCATGCTGTTGTCGCTGGCTTCTACGTTCAGCACGGGTGCGGTGATGCGCTGGTACATCGCCAAAATTTCTTCCACACGAAACAAATGGGCATTGGTCACTTTGTGCGCGGCGTGGCCCAAAATTTCCCATTCGCCTTGAGGGTTGGCTTGCGCCCAGTGTTGTGCCAACCACTCGGCTTTGTCTGACTGCAAACGCGGGTTGGTTTTCATCAGGCGTTGTGCCACAGCACTGGCGCTGGGGTAGCTTCGCAAGGCCTTTTCACCTTGGCGCAAGGCTTTCATCTCGTCCATCCATTGGGCGTAGCGGGTCGGGGCTTTCTCAGGTTTGGTGGCAGCCAAACCAAAGCCCTCTAAATTGATGAGACGGCGAATACGGGCGGGGCGAATCCCTGCGTATTGCATGACCACATTGCCGCCCATGCTGTGGCCCAAGAGGTCTATAGGTCCTTCGGGCTGAAAGTGGTCAATCAAGGCGTCGAGGTCGGCCAAGTAGTCGGGGAACCAAAAGTTGTCGACCTCGCCGGGGTGGGTCAGACCAAAACCGCGCCAGTCGGGCGCGATGATGTGGCGGTCTTGTTCAAGCGCGTCGATGACGAATTGAAACGAGGCGCTGACATCCATCCAGCCATGCACCATGAAGAGTGGCAGTTGCTGGGGGCGGGGCGTACCCCATTCGCGGACGTGGTAGTTCAGGTGGCGCAGCGGGACGAAGCTGCTGCGCGAGGGGCGTTGGACTTGGTACATTGCGCTGATCATAAGGACGTCTTGCATGACCACCCGTCACC
>CAMDIP010000028.1 GCA_945899335.1 Bordetella parapertussis | reverse complement strand
TTTTTCGCGGCGAAATGCGTGGCGCATAACTCGATCATTTCGCCTGCACCCACAAACAATATATTGATTTTTGTCAGGTCTTCAAACAATTGCGCCGCCAGTCGCACCGAGGCCGCCGACATGCTGATGCTGTGCGCTCCAATTTCGGTGGAACTTCGAACCTGCTTGGCCACGGCAAAAGAGCGCTGAAACATTTGGTGCAAGGTTGAACCCAAGGCGCCCACTTCGCGAGCGACACGCACAGCGTCTTTCATTTGACCCAAGAT
This sequence comes from Bordetella parapertussis, assembly GCA_945899335.1. Taxonomy (GTDB): domain Bacteria; phylum Pseudomonadota; class Gammaproteobacteria; order Burkholderiales; family Burkholderiaceae_C; genus Limnohabitans. The sequence continues at coordinate 10,961 of CAMDIP010000028.1, read as the reverse complement.
TTGCGGCTCGCCCAGAACCATGGAGTCCAAACCGCTGGCCACGCGAAACGCGTGGCGTGCTGCTTCGTTGTCAACCATGGTGTAAATGTGATCGTGCAAGCTGTTGGGGCTCACGCCACCGGACTCAGCCAGCCACTGCAGGGTCTGGGGCATGGCGATTTCTTGCGAGGCGCAATAAATTTCGGTGCGGTTGCAAGTAGAGAGAATGGTGGCTTCTGTTTGCGAGCCAAAACTTTGACGTAAACCGTCAAGCACAGGCCCAATTTGCTCAATAGCAAATGCAAACCGTCCCCGCAAATCGAGCGGAGCAGTGGTGTGATTGAGTCCTAGCGCCCATACTGACATAGTGGGGATTATAAAATTTCGGGATGGATAGCTTGTCGCTTATTGTGCACTTAGTCAATTTTTTAGCTCCAGCGGTCTTTATGGCGGCGTGGATGGCGGTTCTTACACGCCTTTTATGGCGCCATAAACCCTCGCTGGTGAAGCCTTGGCAGCAGTTTGTCTTGAACAGTCTGGCGGGCATGGCTGTTTTGATCGGCGGACTGGTGCTAGGCGGTCAAGACGGCAAGATGCTGACCTACTCCTTGCTTGTGGTCGTATGCGCTTCTTTGCAATGGGTATTTTTCAGGGCTTGGCGCCGCTGAAATCTGCCTAGGTTAATATTCAACTCCCCTATGAACGCACCCACGCCCTTGCCCCCTTTGCTGGAGGCTGACCAAGACATCCAGCGATTCAGGGAAATCCCCTACAACTACACCTCTTTTTCCGATCGCGAGATCGTCATTCGCCTGCTCGGTTCCAGTGCTTGGCATACCTTAGAAACTTTGCGACAAGAGCGCAAAACTGGACGCTCTGCGCGTATGTTGTTTGAGGTCTTGGGTGACATCTGGGTGGTGCAACGCAACCCTTATTTGCAAGACGATTTATTGGACAACCCCAAGCGTCGGCAACAACTGGTGCAAGCTTTGCTACACCGTTTAGGTGAAATAGATAAGCGTCGCGATGCCATGCACGAGCGCGAGCGCGATGCCATGGTGCTGCAGCTGATTGACGCCGCAAGGCGCACAGTCAGTGCGTTTGCCCAGAGTTTTGATGAAATGGATCGTTTGCGCGGCAAAGCCAAAAAAGCTTTGCGTAAATGCACCCTCGACAACAATATTCGCTTTGATGCCATGAGCCGTGTGTCTCACGTGACTGACGCCACCGATTGGCGGGTGGAATACCCGTTTGTGGTGCTAGCGCCCGACACCGAAGCAGAAATGGCCAAGCTGGTCAAAGCCTGTATCGATTTAGGCTTGACCATCGTGCCACGCGGCGGTGGCACCGGCTACACCGGTGGTGCTATTCCCCTCAGTTGGAAAAGTGCGGTCATCAACACCGAAAAGCTGCAACACCTTGGCAAGGTGGAAATGCTGCAATTGCCGGGCTTGGACCACGCCTTTGCCACCATTGCCACCGAAGCAGGCGTGGTGACCCAGCGTGTCGCTGATGCCGCAGAGCAAGCCGGTTTTGTGTTTGCGGTAGACCCCACATCGGCCGAAGCCTCTTGCATTGGCGGCAATATCGCCATGAATGCAGGTGGCAAAAAAGCCGTGCTATGGGGCACTGCGCTGGACAACTTGGCCAGCTGGCGCATGGTCACGCCAGACGCCCAATGGTTGGAGGTGGTTCGCTTGAACCACAACCTAGGCAAGATTCACGACGCAGCCTTGGCGAGTTTTGAGCTGCGCTATTTCCAAGCCGACGGCACCACCCCTGTTCGCACTGAGCGTTTAGATATTCCTGGGTCGAGCTTTCGCAAAGCCGGCTTAGGCAAAGATGTCACTGATAAATTTTTGAGTGGTTTGCCAGGCATCCAAAAAGAGGGATGTGATGGTTTGATCACCAGTGCGCGGTGGATTTTGCATCGTATGCCCGCGCATACACGTACCGTGTGTTTGGAGTTTTTTGGCCATGCACGAGAAGCGGTGCCCAGCATCGTGGACATCAAAGACTATATGTTCGAGTTGGGCAAAACCAGTGGCACGGTGTTGGCTGGTTTGGAGCATTTAGACCGTCGCTATTTGAAGGCTGTGGGCTACACCACCAAGTCCAAGCGTGGCGGCTTGCCCAATATGGTGTTGTTTGGCGATATCGCTGGCGACGATGCTGATGCGGTGGCACGTGCTACCTCGGAGGTCATCCGCTTGGCCAATGCCAGAACGGGTGAGGGCTTTGTGGCGGTCAGCGCCGAGGCGCGTAAAAAGTTTTGGCTGGACCGTAAACGCACCGCCGCCATCAGTCGTCACACCAATGCCTTCAAGATCAACGAAGACGTGGTCATCCCATTGCCTCGCATGGCCGAGTACACCGACGGCATAGAGCGTATCAATATCGAGTTGTCTTTGCGTAACAAGATTGAACTGTGCGATGCGCTTACACACTTGCTCAGCCATGGCGCTTTGCCCTTGGGCGAGGCTTCTGAAGACAGCGAAGCGCCCTCCCCAGAGTTATTGCAAGAGCGTGTGACGCAGGCATTGGAGTTGCTCTACGAGGTCAAAACCCGCTGGTCCTCATGGCTTATCGGCATAGACCAGTTCTTCCCTGATTTACAAAGTCACAGTTTGCGCGCAAGTTGGAAAACCGAGTTGCGCCAACCTTTGCACAGTTTGTTCAATGGCGTGGCTTTTGCCCCTTTGCGTCAAGCGCTTGACAGGACCCATCAACGGATTTTGAAAGGCCGTGTTTGGGCCGCTTTGCACATGCACGCGGGTGACGGGAATGTTCACACCAATTTGCCTGTCAACAGCGATGATTACGCCATGCTGCAAACTGCGCATGAAGCGGTGGACCGCATCATGGCCTTGGCGCGGTCCCTTGATGGCGTGATTTCTGGCGAGCATGGCATTGGCATCACCAAAATGGCTTACCTCACCGATGCAGAGTTGCAGCCTTTTGCCGACTACAAATCGCGCATAGATCCGAAAGGCCACTTCAACCAAGGCAAGTTGCTTAGGAAAGCGTTGCCCGCCAATGAGCAACGCAGCTCAGACCTGAGTCAAGCCTATACCCCCAGTTTTGGCTTGATGGGCCACGAGTCTTTGATCATGCAGCAGTCAGACATTGGCGCTATCTCTGACTCCATCAAAGACTGTTTACGCTGTGGCAAATGCAAACCGGTTTGCGCCACCCATGTGCCCGGTGCCAATTTACTTTACAGTCCGCGCGACAAAATATTGGCCACCTCCTTGCTGATAGAAGCCTTTTTATACGAGGAACAAACGCGTCGTGGTGTGTCCATCAAACATTGGCAAGAATTTGAAGATGTGGCTGACCACTGCACGGTTTGCCACAAATGCGCCAGTCCATGCCCCGTCAAAATTGATTTTGGTGATGTGACCATGGCCATGCGCAACTTGTTGCGAAAAATGGGTCAGCAAAGCTTTCGCCCTGCATCGTCTTTCCAATCGTGGTTGGTGACCACGGTCAATCCGCAAGCGATCAACCTTGGCCATCAACTTACCCGAGTTGCCATGCAAGCTCAGCGCTGGGCCAACCAAGCCTTTCATGTGCTGGCCAAGAAACAAACCCAGCAACCGCCAGCCAGTTTCGGTGTGCCGCCGTTGAAGGCGCAGGTGGTGCATTTTGTGAACAAGAAAATGCCAGCGGGCTTACCCAATAAAACCGCTCGCGCCTTGCTTGACATCGAAGACCGCGACTATGTGCCGATCATCCGCAACCCTCAGACCACCAGTGCAGACGCGGAGGCGGTGTTTTATTTTCCAGGTTGCGGCTCAGAGCGTTTGTTCAGCCAAGTAGGTTTGGCGACCCAAGCCATGCTCTGGCATGCTGGTGTACAAACTGTGTTGCCCCCTGGCTATTTGTGCTGCGGTTACCCACAACGGGGCTCGGGGCAGCAAGACAAGGCAGATAAAATCATCACGGACAACCGTGTTTTGTTTCACCGTGTGGCCAACACTTTGAACTACCTAGATATCAAAACCGTGGTGGTGAGCTGTGGCACCTGTTTTGACCAATTGCAGGGCTACGAGTTCGACAAAATTTTTCCTGGCTCGCGTATTTTGGATATCCACGAATACTTGCTTGAAAAACAACTGACTTTGCCCGCGGGTGGCAGTTACCTTTACCACGACCCTTGTCACAGCCCCATGAAACAACAAGCGCCCATGAAAACAGTGAAAGCCTTGCTGGGTGAGCAAGTGCTAGAGAGCAAACGCTGTTGTGGTGAAAGTGGCGGTTTGGCTTATTCCCGCCCCGATGTCTCCACCCAAATTCGTTTTCGCAAAGAGCAAGAAATACGCTTGGGCGAAGAAGCCATGCGCGAAAAAAAATGGGTCGCTCCCCAAGAGAACGTCAAAGTCTTGACCAGCTGCCCCAGTTGTTTGATGGGCTTGAACCGTTTTCAAGATGACCTTCAAAGCGGCTTGCTAGAGGCCGATTACATCGTGGTCGAAATGGCCAAAAAAATCTTGGGCGAGCAATGGATGACTGACTATGTTCGTCAAGCCAACCATGGTGGAATAGAACGCGTTTTGGTTTAAGGAACAGACATGGCAGGACTGACACCCACAACCCCACAGCCCACAGACATCGTGTTGCACAGCCAGTCCAAAGTGATGGAAATTGCTTTCTCAGATGGTCAAAGTTTTCGCATCCCCTTCGAGTTGCTGCGTGTTTACAGCCCTTCGGCAGAAGTGCAAGGCCATGGACCTGGGCAGGAAGTGCTGCAAACCGGTAAGCGTGAAGTAGCCATCGTGGCGCTCGAGCCTGTGGGCCACTACGGCGTACAACCGCAGTTCAGCGACGGCCACAACAGCGGGATTTTTTCTTGGGACTATTTGCACTCTTTGGGTCAGCGTGAGGCTGAGTTGTGGGTGCAGTATGAAATGCGCCTGAAAAATGCAGGCGTAGGCCGCGATGACCCCATGGGTTCTGCCAGCGGTAATGCTTGCCACAGCCATTAGGTCCGCTATGTCGCAAACACATTTTGGTTTTAAAAAGGTCAACGAAGAAGACAAAGCACGTCGGGTGCGTGGCGTTTTCGATTCGGTTGCCAGCAAATACGACATCATGAATGATTTGATGTCCATGGGCATGCACCGCGCTTGGAAGGCTTATGCGGTGATGGTGGCCCATGTGCAGTTAGGCGACTCTGTGTTGGATATCGCCGGCGGTACCGGGGATATGGCCCAAGCGTTCGCCAAGCAAGCAGGCCCCAAAGGCACTGTAGTGCATACCGATATCAATTTGGCGATGCTGCGCCAAGGCCGCGATCGACTCTTAGACGAAGGCTTGATGCTGCCCACCACCGTCTGTGATGCCGAGGCCTTGCCATTTCCTGATGCCAGCTTCAATGTGGTTTGTGTATCCTTTGGTTTGCGCAATATGACCCACAAAGACCGCGCTTTGGCAGAAATGGCTCGCGTGCTCAAGCCCGGCGGCAAGCTCTTGGTGTTGGAATTTTCCAAAGTTGCCCAACCTTTATCTAAGGTCTATGACTGGTATTCCTTTGAAGTATTGCCGCGACTAGGCAAAATGGTGGCTGGCGATGACGCCAGCTACCGTTATTTGGCTGAATCCATTCGGATGCATCCTGATCAAGCGGCGTTGAAAGTTCTCATGCAACAAAGTGGTTTTGCACATGTGGACATTCACAACCTTTCTTTTGGGGTGGTGGCATTGCATGTTGGAATACGTTGTTGATGCAATTTGCATCTTTGTTTGATGGAAAGAAGTTTATGAAAATCATGTCTTTGGTGTTGAGCGCCGTGATGTTGACAGTCAGTATTCAGGCAGATGCCAAGCGCTTGGGCGGAGGGCGTTCTTTCGGCAAGCAGTCAGGTGCTGTCACCCAACGTGAATCGGCTCGCCCTGCGGGTCAAAACGCTGCCACTGCGCCCGCTGCGACGCCTTCACCTGCTGTACAGCCGCCACGTCGACCTTGGGGCGCGATGCTGGGTGGCTTGGCTGCCGGTTTGGGTTTGGCATGGTTGGCTCATTCCATGGGCTTTGGCGCAGAGTTTGGTCAGTTCCTGATGTTTGGTTTGTTGGCTTTGGGTTTGATGCTGCTGGTAGGCTGGTTCATGCGCCGCCGTGTCAGCAATCAGAACGCTTCTCCCTATGCTTATGGTGGTGCAGGTTCTGCTGGCAATCCTGACCATGCTCCGCAGTACAACCCCGCAAAAGTGGGCAACGATGCATCGGCACGCCCTTGGGAAAACTCTAGCACCCCTTACCCTTCACAAACAGCCCCCAATCGTGCGACCGCCCGAATTGGTTCTTCACTGATGGGCAGTGGTCAAAACTGGAGCATTCCAGAAGGCTTCGATGTGCAAGGTTTTGTTCAATCTGCCAAACAAAATTTCATCAATCTACAAGCGGCTTGGGACAGGTCCGATATTCCTGCCTTGCGCGTGATGATGACCGATGACATGCTGCTTGAAATTCAGTCTCAGTTGGCAGAACGGGGACAAATGGTCTCTGGCCCCAACACCACTGAGGTGGTCATGCTTGAAGCGCAGTTGCTGGGCATTGAAGATTTGGGTGAAGGCTATATGGCCAGTATCGAGTTCTCTGGTTTGATTCGCGAGGACGCAACCGCAGGTCCCAGCCCCTTCCGCGAGGTCTGGAATATGACCAAGCCTAAAAATGGACAAATCGGTTGGCTGGTCGCTGGCGTACAGGCTTTGCAATAACCGACGCTGTTGATGAAAACTTTACCCTCATTGGCAGAGGTGGCCGCTCAGTTCAGCTCTGCCGTGATGCATTTTCAGCCACCTGCTGCCTTGGTTGAAGAGGTGCAAGACCGCGTGATTCTTTTGGTCAACCATGTCTTGATGCAAGAGCCTGCAGCCACAGCAAGACTAAGGCGCCAGCAAAACCGCACAATGCAAATCAGCTGGCGACAACTGCAACTGTCGTGTCGCATCACCCCTGCGGGTTTGCTCGAAAGGACGGCGCTGCAAAACTCGCCAGACTTGTCCTTGCATATCAGCCAAGAGTCGCCATTGGCGATTGTTCAAGGCTTGGCGCAGGGTGATAAACCCACGATGCAAGTGCAAGGAGACGTCATGTTGGCGGCAGATATCAATTGGCTGGTCGACCATGTACGCTGGGATATCGAGGAAGACCTTTCCCGGGTCATTGGCGATGCGATGGCGCATCAAAGTGTGGCCCTGGCCAAGCGAGTCTTTACGGCACTCAAAGGATTTTTACCAGCCTCCGCTTCCCCTACGGTTCACCCCTCATGATCCGCATTGACCGCGGCGTGTTCATCGTCTGGATCGTCCTGCGCTTTGGCCTCGATGAACTGCTGCTCTCAGGCTTCAAGCAGCCTTGGTTGAAGGTTGTTTCTCGTGTTCTGACATTTGGGCGAAATTTACGCGCTCCCCGAGGGGAGCGTCTGCGCCTTGCTTTGGAGCGCTTAGGCCCCGTATTTGTCAAGTTTGGCCAAGTGCTTTCCACCCGTCGCGATTTGTTGCCTGAAGACATTTCTGACGAACTCGCCAAACTGCAAGACCAAGTGCCGCCTTTTCCTTCCGCGCAAGCAGTGGCAATGATTGAGAGGGCTTTTGGTAAAAAAATAGACGAGGTGTTTAGCCATTTCGAACATACACCTGTTGCCAGCGCATCGGTTGCACAGGTGCATTTTGCGCGACTGCGTAACAACAAGGGTGAACCTGAGCGCGAGGTGGCGGTGAAAGTGCTGCGCCCAGGCATGCTCAAAGTCATCGACAAAGATTTAGACCTCATGCGCAACATGGCAATGTGGGTAGAGCGACTCTCCAGTGATGGCAAGCGACTCAAGCCCCGCGAAGTTGTTGCCGAGTTTGACAAGCACCTGCACGACGAACTCGACTTGGTTCGTGAAGCTTCCAATGCAGCGCAGTTGCGCCGCAATATGGAAGGCTTGAATTTGGTCTTGATCCCTGAGATGGTCTGGGAATATTGCCGTACCAATGTATTGGTCATGGAGCGCATGTACGGCATCCCCATCAGCCATACCGAGGCTTTGCGCAAGGCCGGCGTCAACATCCCACAGCTGGCCAAAGATGGCGTGACTTTGTTTTTTACCCAAGTCTTTCGAGATGGCTTCTTCCACGCTGACATGCACCCCGGCAACATCCAAGTCAGCACTGACAGCGCCACCTTCGGCCGTTATGTGTCACTCGACTTCGGCATTGTGGGCACTCTCACTGAGATCGATAAAGATTATTTGGCGCAAAACTTCACAGCATTTTTCCGACGCGATTACAAGCGCGTGGCCGAGCTGCATATCGAGTCGGGTTGGGTACCAGACCACACCCGTGTGGATGAACTCGAGTCGGCTATTCGTGCAGTTTGCGAACCTTATTTTGATAGGCCCTTGAAAGAAATCTCATTGGGTATGGTTTTGCTGCGCCTGTTTCAAACCTCTAGACGCTTCCAAGTAGAAATACAACCGCAGTTGGTGTTGTTGCAAAAAACCTTGCTCAACATCGAAGGCCTGGGCAGACAACTCGACCCTGACCTCGATTTATGGAGTACCGCCAAACCTTTCTTGGAAAAGTGGATGCTTGAGCAAATGGGGCCACAAAAATTTTGGCAACAACTCAAGATTGAAGCGCCTCGGTTTGCCAAACTGATTCCTGAAATTCCTCGCTTGGTTCACGCGTATTTGCAGCGTGATCCGATCGCAGAGCGTGATGAGTTAATTCGTTTGATAGAAGCGCAACGCCGAACGCATCAAAACTTGCAAGCTATTTTGTTGTTGGTCTTGGGTTTCATGGCCGGTATCGTCATCACTGCGGCCCTTGGCGTGTGGGGTTTGGCTGGCTGATTTTCAGTCCAATGGCCGGTAAGCTTCACGCCGCATCTGCCGAGATGTATGCACCCCATACAACACCACCGCCAAACTCACCACGGCCATTAAAAGCGTTGCTGCTGCATAAATAGAGGGGTTCACCCCACGCCGCGCATAGCTGAAAATCACTTGGGGCAAGGTGGTCACGCCAGGTCCAGATAAAAATTCGGAAATCACCACATCATCAAAGGACAGGGTAAAGGTCAGTAACCAAGCGGCAACCAACGCTTGCGAAATATTGGGCAGTGTCACCAGAAAAAACACTTGGTAGGGGCGGCAACCTAAGTCGAGTGCAGCCTCTTCAATGGAGCGGTCCATCTCTTTGAGGCGAGACTGAATCACCACAGTGGCATATGCCATGCCCAGCAAGGCATGGCCCAGCACGATGGTGGTGGCACCTCGCCCAGGCCAACCTACCCATCGCTCCATACCAACAAACAGCAACAACAATGACAAGCCAATGATCACCTCAGGCATGACCAGAGGTGAACTCAGCATGGCATTGAACAAGGAGCGACCTTTGAAAGCGCCAAAACGTATCAAGGCATAAGCTGCCAAGGTAGCCAATACCGTTGCCAAGGTGGCGCTGAGCAAAGCCACATTCAAAGACAGCAAAAAACCTTCAACCAAACGGGTGTCTTGACCCAAGGCCTGATACCAGCGCAGCGAAAATCCCGTGAACTGGCTGTCTTGGCGGGTGCTGTTGAAGGAGAACACCACCAAAAACATCAGTGGCAAATAGAAAAATAAAAACACCGCACCCAGCCATAAGCGGCTGACATAACGGTGCCATCGGTTGGCCTGCATTACCTGCTTTCCTCTTCGACCTTGCGGGCCAAGCGTTGGTTAAACCAAGCCAGCGGAATGACCACACCCAAAATCAACACAATAGACAAGGCGCTGGCACGCGGCCAGTTGTTGCTGCTGAACATTTCATCCCACACCACCCGCCCGATCATGATGTTTTCTGCGCCACCCAAAAGAGAGGGAATGACAAATTCGCCCAAGCAGGGAATGAAAACCAAAATGGATCCAGCCACAATACCAGCGCGACTCATGGGCACGGTGATGAGCCAAAAAGTCTTCCACGGTGTTGCACCTAGATCTTGAGCGGCTTCAAGCAAGCGCAGGTCAAGCTTGACCAAATTGGCATACAGCGGCAACACCATGAAGGGCAGGTAGACATAGGTCATGCCCACCAGCATGGATATATCGTTGTAGAGCATTTGAATCGGCTCGTCGATCAAACCCACCAGCATCAACAAATTGTTGATGAGTCCAGCATCATCCAGCAAGCCCTTCCATGCGTAAACCCGCAATAAAAAGGAGGTCCAAAAAGGCAGCATGACCATCAACAGCAACAAAGGACGAATGCTGCTTGGACTGCGGGCTAAGAAATAAGCAAAGGGATAACCAAAAAACAAACACAAGCAGGTCGTGAGAAAAGCGTAGCGCAAAGACAGCAGATAGGATTCGATATAAAGCGTCTGTCCCCAACCTGAATCGGGGTCGAGCAGCAAAGACACATAGCTGGAAAACTTCAGCCGTAAAGAAAAATGCCCCGCCTGAACATCAACGAGCGGGGCAAAGGGGTTAAGTTGCTCCCCCATGTCGGTCACACTGATACGTAACAGTATGAAAAAGGGGACCGCAAAAAACAGCAGCAACCAAAACCATGGGACACCCAAAACTATCCAGCGGCCACGCCGCAAGAACAGCAGTCCTAAAGTGGGCGACAAGGTCTTCAAGATGTTTGAATTTGCCTAAAGACGGCGGACACCCTAGGTACAACTTCAGTGTCCGCCAAAATCTTTACTTGCCTTTTTTGAAGCTTGTGTAAACAGCTGTCATGGATTCACGCGCAGCGTTACCCAATGCGGCAGGCGGCACCATCAAACCCAGATTGGCTTCATCAGGAAACACGGCTTTGTTTTGGGCCACTTCAGGGTTCACATTGGCCAAGCTGGCTTTGTTGGCAGTGGGATAACCCAGTTCGTTGGATAAAGCGGCGGATACTTCCGGTTTGAGGAAGTAATTGATGAAGGTCATGGCATTGTTGGGGTGCTTGGCATCAGCTGGTACGGCCAAGTTGTCAAAGAAGATCAGGCCACCAGTT